>CAIWHI010000688.1 GCA_903912435.1 uncultured Bacteroidota bacterium
AAAACCCTGTTCTCAAAATTGCCCAGCACAGCCGACAGCTCATTATTCACCCTATCCTGAAAATCTTTCCAGGTAAAGTCATTATCCTTTGTTTCGGGGGCATTTGCACAAAGCACATACCTAAGTGCGTCCTGCTGGTCGGGGAAGTCTTTTATATATTCATCTACCCATACCGCCCAATTGCGCGAGGTGCTCACTTTTTCTCCTTCTATATTAAGGAATTCATTGGCAGGCACATTGTCAGGTACTATAAACCCACCATGTGCTTTGAGCATAGCCGGGAAAATGATGCAGTGGAACACAATATTATCCTTACCTATAAAATGCACCAGCTTGGTATCTTCCTTGCACCAGTAGTCGCTCCACTGGTTGGTAAGCTCCTTGGTGGCACTTATATAACCTATAGGGGCATCAAACCACACATAGAGTACCTTGCCTTTGGCGTCCAGTATGGGCACAGGCACACCCCAATTACTGTCGCGGGTCATGGCGCGGGGTTGCAGACCGCTATCCAGCCAGCTTTTACATTGGCCATATACATTAGGTTTCCATTCGTCTTTTTTGCCTACCACTATCCATTCTTTCAGCCACTCTTCGTATTGGTTCAGCGGGAAATACCAATGTTTGGTTTTGCGCTTCACAGGTATAGCACTGCTCAATGCACTGCGTGGATTAATTAGTTGCTCAGGCGAAAGGGTAGAACCGCATTTTTCGCACTGGTCGCCATAGGCATTTTCGTTGCCACAAATAGGGCAGGTACCTACTATATATCTATCGGCCAGGAACATCTCCTTAGCTTCATCATAGTATTGCTCACTCTCGCGCTCTTCAAACAAGCCAGCATCATACATCTTCCTGAAAAATCCCTGCGATGTTTCGTGGTGGATTTGGTTAGTAGTGCGCGAAAAAATATCGAAAGAGATACCCATTTCGGCAAAACTATCCTTGATAATTTTATGGTATTTATCTACCACATCCTGTGGGGTTATACCTTCTTTCATAGCCCTGATGGTGATAGGCACACCATGTTCGTCGGTGCCGCACACAAATTTCACGTCCCTTTTTTGGGCCCTCAGGTAGCGGGTATAAATATCGGCAGGCAGGTAAGCACCGGCCAGATGGCCTATATGAACAGGGCCATTGGCATAGGGTAGGGCACCAGTAATGAGGTAGCGTTTGTAATCCATAAATCTAATATATTGTAGGTCCCACCGGGGCAGGACAATTAAGAATGCGAAGATAGTATAAATATGCTCTTGGGATAAGGGTGGGGTGGTTATAAAGGTGTGGTAGAGGATTAAGAAAAATTAAAACCAAAAAAACATAATTGCCTATAGGGCTTCATTATATTAGCCTAATGCGTCGCCATAGGCTAATAATTGTTGCAACAAGCCCTTGGGAGGGTGGGCATTTCACATAGAATTCAAGGGGCTACTAATTCACTGCAATAAATATTAGTCATTAGTTTATTATCCCTTATCGCAAATAAGGTAGTAAATAAATTGAGGATAATAATATTTATGTCACAACAACTTAAGGAGAATAAATTAAGGCTAATGAATTAAGGATAATGAATTAGAATCGATAATAAAGGCTAATAACTAAAGGCTAATAACACCCTTTAGTATGGCTGAGCTACTTTCATCCTGACCTATATCCATCTTAATAAGGGTTAAATTCCCACAAACGGGCATAGGCGGCTTACTACGGCTAAACGATGAAAAAACTCCCTGATAATAGACTCCAATTGATTTCTGGAAGATTATTTGCCAGTAAACCTCCTTTAGGTGGTCCCAGAAATTGAGTATAGTGGTGCCGCCATTCAGTAATCTTACACTATTCACATCCAGCAGATCCTTATCTGAATAGAAGATAAGGGCATTTTCCCTGGCAGGATCCACATAGAGGAAGTACTTTTTAAAAACAGTCCCAGTTTCGGGGTGGAAGACCAGGTATTTGTGACATTCAGGGTGTGTTTCTTCATACTTTTCCCGCTCAGTAAGCACCTTGTTTGCCTTGCCATTTATCTCGTCTAATTTGGCTGTCCTGAGGCTCTTGCTTACAGGGTCATAAAAAGGTATATTATCAGGTGTTTCCAGCTTATCAAACACCTCACCTTTCTCATTTACTAACTGGTATCCCTCCACTTTGAGGCACTCGATAATGCAATCTACTAACCGTTTTATTTGCTTAAAGTTGTTTATATCTATAATGCTGGTTGAGCTTTCAATTTTGTTTAAGTTCTGTGGTAGGTATTTTGAAACGGTGGTATATCCAAAACCTTCTTTTTGAATTTTAATGCAAATTTCAACCAGAGAATAACCATTCAAATTTAGAAACTTATTAAATGCGGTTCTTAATTCTTTACTAGAGATTAAATAATAGTCAGCCATATATTATCAGATTAGTAAGCTCATGCAATCTACGTAAGTTCTACGCCAAATCTATTAGGAAATTCAAGTGACTATTTTACGTAGATTTATGTAGAATTTCCGTGGAATTATGGTAGATTTCAATATTAGTACGTAAATCTTTAGTTAATATACTATAATAATTTTGGAATTGAGAAAGACTTAGCACTATCTTTGGTAGAAATACCAAGAAGATGCACGTAGCAATTCAGAGAAAATTAAGTACAAATACCCGCAGCACTGTAAATAATGCCAATAACATTAATGTTAAAGCAATTGACATAAAACTAAATTTAGTTACCTTACTTTCAATAATGCCTTACGATGAGGTTGTTAAAAATTTAAAGGGCAGTGAACTTGAGTATGTCCAATCGCTTAATGGGAAGAATTTAGAAGAAATTAGAAATAAACTTTTCAATGAGCGTCAAACATCTGCTTAATTATCTCGTTTGATTATTAACAGTATATGCGATTGCATAAAGAGATTTGAAATAAATGTTCAAATCTCTTTATGTATATTAAATGACTTTAATTCCTGTCCAATCAAATGCAATTTGCGACCACTTTTGATGACCGTTGGTAGATGTAAGTAATTCTAATATATTACGGTAATTCCAATTCTGTATGGTCATTTTATCTTCAAATTTCTTCTGGTCTATTTCAATCATTTTAAAACCAAGATAAGCAAGCAAAGTATTTTCACTATTTTCTGTATTCTGTTTTTTGGATAAAGGTGCCTGTGAAATTATTTGAGTCACACCCATTGGGCCTAATATTCTAAAAATGTTATCAAGCATTTTTCTTCTTAAATTCAAAACGTCTAATTGTAAAGAATCTCTATGCACCCATATTTTTGAAATTTGCAGGTCATATACTTGCAAAAAGACTTTCTGGATATCCATTTTAAATACCATCACAATGTCAATTTGGCAGTTAGTGTTTTCGAACCTTACCAGGAATGAATCTCTTAGATCCAAATCTATTGATCTGTCAATTGCCCGTATATCTGGGAAAATCCTGACTCTTTTATCTAACCAAAGTGCCCCACCCAAAATTTGAATAAGCTT
>CAIWHI010000689.1 GCA_903912435.1 uncultured Bacteroidota bacterium
CCCTTTTTTCCTGTCAGTTCACCTTAGCTCAGGGTTCAAAACAAATTACCCTCGACGACTTGTGGAAAAACTATACCTTCCGTGTAAAGGATGTACCGGGTTTTAATGCCATGAACGACGGTAAGTACTATACCCAGATAGATAGGGAGGGTGGGCATACATTTATTAATGTTTACGACCTGGAAACCGGCAAAAAGGAAAAGACACTCTTCGATAATAACACCCATAAATTTGGAGGGGCAGAATTAGCCATAGATGGTTACACATTTAGCAAGGATGAATCAAAAATGCTCCTTCTTAGCGAAAGTGAAAATATCTATAGGCGGTCGGTATTACAGCGCGTTTATATTTTCGATATTGCAGCCGGCACTATTAAGATGCTCGATTACGATAAAGTACTACATGCCACTTTTTCACCTGATGCCACGAAGGTGGCCTTCGTAAAAAAAGACAATCTCTATTACAAAGACCTTACAAAGGATATGTTAGTTCCTGTTGCTACTGATGGCGAAAAGAACAAAATCAGAAATGGTAATTGTGATTGGGTTTACGAGGAAGAGTTTTCCTTTACCCGTGCATTTGAGTGGTCTAAAAATGGCGATTACCTGGCTTATTACCGATTTGACGAGAGTAATGTTCCCGAATATACTATGGCTAAATATACTGGTCTTTACCCTGAGCAGTATACCTATAAGTATCCTAAAGCAGGGGAGCGCAACTCTATTGTACAGATTAAAATCTATGATTTAGCCAAGAAAACCACTGTCTTAGCCAATTTAGGAGCAGAGACCGATCAATATATCCCACGCATTAAATGGACTGAAAATAATACCAAGCTATCCATCTTTAGATTAAACAGGTTGCAAAATAAGCTCGACCTCCTTTTGGCTAATGTCGCAGATGGCAGTACTAAATCAATATATAACGAGAAAAACAAAAGGTACATAAATATTGATGATGATATCACCTACCTGCCTAATGGCCACAGTATGATAATGCGTAGCGAAAGAAGCGGGTATAGCCATTTATTTTATTGGGATTGGAAGGATGAACAATTGACCGACCTCACATCTGGTCACTATGATGTAGATGCGCTAATAGGGGTAGATATTGACCGTAAATTGGTATACTATACTTCTGCTGAAACCTCACCGGTTGAGCGTCAATTATATGTAGTCAACATGCAGGGAACCGGTAAGAGATGCCTTACCCCGGCAAGTGGAATGCACAGTATTACGCCATGCAAGGGCAACAATTATTTCCTGGATAGGTATTCAGCTATTAAAAAAGTACCTGTTTATAATCTTATCGATGCAAAAGGTAAGGTTATCCGCACATTGGAAAATAATATAGCCCTCGAAAACCTAATGAAAGAATATGAATTGGGTGATATTAAGCTCATGAAAATAGAAGGTGCAGAAACATCTTTAAATGCATGGATGATAACCCCGCCTAATTTTGATAAAACAAAGAAATACCCGGTATTGATGTACCAATATAGTGGCCCGGGTTCTCAACAGGTTATTGATAATTTCCCGGCAGGCAATTATTTCTGGCATCAGATGCTAGCCCAGAAAGGCTATATAATAGTATGTGTAGATGGAACAGGCACAGGTGCAAGGGGGGAGGAGTTCAGGAAAAAGACCTACCTGGAATTGGGTAAGCTGGAAAGCGATGACCAGATTGCGGTAGCCAAAAACCTGGGGAAACTTCCTTATGTTGACAAGAACCGAATTGGAATTTGGGGTTGGAGTTATGGTGGCTTTATGAGTGCCACCTGCATCCTTAAGGGTAGTGATGTATTTAAGGCCGCAATAGCAGTAGCACCTGTTACCAACTGGCGTTATTACGACAATATTTATACTGAACGCTATATGCGTACCCCACAGGATAATCAAAAGGGGTATGATGACAATGCACCTGAAAAAATGGCTGATAGGCTGAAAGGCAAATTCCTGATGATACATGGCACAGCCGATGATAATGTGCACTTTCAGAACGCAGCTATGTTAACTACATCGTTAATAAAGGCGAATAAAGAATTTGAAAGCGAGTATTACCCTGACAAGGCACACGGTATTAGTGGTGGTAATACCCGCCTGCACTTGTACAACAGAATGACTGAATTTATATTGAAAAACCTTTAGTTGTTGGTTATAAAATTGAAAAAGACTAATTCAGGTATTTTATCTGTTTTGGTCTTTTCAATTTTGAAAAAAAAGCAATTGCATGAAGTATAATCTTTTTACACGGAATATTAGTTAAATGCCCAATTTGCAGTAGCTATTAGAAGGTCATTCAATTTAGGATCATTAACAGCCTGAGCCATTGCATACCAGCCAAAATAGCAGTACTTTTTGTTTCTTGATGCGACTAAAATAGGTTGGTGTGCCAACG
>CAIWHI010000690.1 GCA_903912435.1 uncultured Bacteroidota bacterium
ATTCATTTTTCAAGGTTTATCAAAATGTAAATCTGTTTAAATCATCAGTGTTTAAAAATGACTATTACAACGTTCAAAGAATAGTAGAAGATGCCGCCGGAAATATTTACACAGTATATTGGGATTCTATAGTTACACCAGGCATAGGGTTTTCAATGGGTATATTAAAAACCGACAACACAGGAAAAACCATTTGGAAAAAAACCTACCCATATAACCCTAATATAAATAGCAATCGTTGGGATGATCTCTTATGTGATGGCCATAATCTGTATTTTTTAGCAGCAGCACCTTATAGTAATCTTGACGCTTTTCAATTACTGAAACTAGACACAGCTGGAAACCTGGACAAAAGCAATTTCCTGACTAATCTGCCTGTACCTACTAATACCATTTGGTATACGAATAATATAACCCTTACAAAGAGAAATATCATTATATCTGGTGTAACACTCGATATATCAACATTTGTAAGGAAACCTTTTCTGTCATTATTTAGCCCAAATGGTAGGGTTATCTGGCAGAATTTCAATTTACCTGCCGATACTAAAGCCATATCATCACGTAACTATGATGATGTTTTTATTGAAGGCATTACTGAGGCTGAAGATGGAAGCTATTATTGTGCATCAAATGGTGATTGCTATGACAATACTGGCACATGGGACACTACTAAACTTTGGTTTTACCATATAAGCCAATCAGGACAAGTGCTATTTGCTAAGCCTAAAATTGTAGGATGGAGAAAAAACACATTATATGATCTTACACCCTACTTCTATAGTTTCGTAGAAATATACAGTATAGTCAATAATCAATATATAATAGTGAACCAAAAGATACACAATACCAATGTTGACCCTACAACTTTTGCATCATTAGATATTTGGAAGGTAGATTCAACTGGCACTATTTTAGACTCAATAGAAGTACGAAGTGATTATAGCCTACTTTTAGGTAAAACAATAAAAAGGGCCAATGGTAATATTCTAATATGTGGTGTTACGTCAAAAGATATTACTTCACCTTTAGAATCTAAATTAATAGAGGTAGGTCCGGATTTAAAAACGAAAATCAAAAAAATTGCATCTAACAACGAATCTATTGCTATTAAGGGTATCTATGAAACCAGCGAAGGATATATTTTAGGTTCCGGGATTATCCAATCGTTTGGTACTGACAGAAATAACTTATTCATTATTAAAACGAACATGAATGAGTACTAGAGCCAAAAACCTACTAATTTTACTTACACTTATAATGATGCCCGGATGCCATAAAAGCATTTCAGGCAATAATAATATTTTTAAAGTTATTGAAACCAACCAATCCTTTGTAGGATTAAAAACAATACAACTTACCAATGGTAATTACGTAGTGGCTATGGATGATGTAAATAACCGAAACATTTGTTTTTTAATAACAGTTGATGAATCAGGGAAAGAAATATGGCGAGAAAATTTAGGGGACTCATTAGACCTGGTAACCGATATCCAACCATTACCAAATGGAAATTTTGTAATTTCTGCAATGGACGATTCAGATCAATTGGAATTGGAACTCTGTGTTCTTGCTCCTAATGGTTCGTTTTTATGTGTTGATTATTATCATCCTGATGAGGACAGCTTCCTTATTCAATCTTCCAAAATTGGAATAACTAATAATACCATCAATCTGGTAGTTACCTTATCGAATAATTATTATAAGAAACCCAATAAAATCCTTAATCGCCAATACACTATGGATGGTGTATTGATGCAGGAAAAAACCATTTCTACCGATACTACTAATATATATACTAGCTTTCAGTTAGTAACTTCAAATAGCCATATTGATTTAATTGGATTCTTTAGAAATCATACTTACGATTCAGGCTATAAATTACCCGACTTTAATTATGGCTCGTTTTTGATGAGCTTCAATGATGCGGGGCATCAAAACTGGTTAACAAAACAAGGTTATATGACAGTAGGCTCAAAAAATGAATTTTACTTTGGCCAATCAATGTGTATAGATCAAAATCAAAACATAATACAAGCAGGAATACACTCATCAGTAGATGTAAGTTTCAATATACCAAGAATTTATAATTTCAGTTTATTAGAAAGCGGTGGTTTCTATAGGCAAAATACGGGTGATGTATTAGTTGTAAAAGTGAATGAAACCACCGGTGACACTGTAAACTACAATCAGTTTTCACTATTAAATCTATCCCAAAGGGTTGAAATCAATGTTACAAAAGATAATGGGTGCATATTGGTAGCCACTGATAATAAATATCTATATAATAGTTATTATCCCTCAAAAGCCACTCTAATAAAGCTGGACCAAAACCTGAATCAGGAATGGCAAACAACTATAAATACATCCTACCCTGTTGCACCATTTAGCATATTCCAAACAGCAAGTGGTGGGTATTTGGTTTTCTCAATGATACAATCATTTAATAACCTTCAACAATTGGCAATTTTTAAAACAGATCAGCATGGTAATTTATAGATGAATTATAAAGCCAGGCTTTCGTCAGATTTTTAATAGTGCCTTCCTACTTACCAACATTAGCAAATACCAGTTCATTATTCCTGGCAATATCCAGATCACTTATATTGCCATTAGTAATCTTTACTTCTCGAATATAACCCTTAAACTGGTGGTCGTAGTCGGTATTATTGCCTACTATAAAACCTGATTGGCTATTAACGTAAGGCAAAGGCCCGGCCTCAACACTACCCACCTGCTTACCATTTACATAAATCTTTATCAGGTTCTTGTTCACAGTAATAGTAACATAATTCCACTTATTATCTTCCATGTTAAAAGTTGCATTAGGCATACCACCTGTGCCATTGCTGAAACCAAATACATAATTATTAGTCACGTTATTATTAAGCTGAATAGTTAGTCCTTTCAATCCGTTATAACGGCTCAGGTTATTGAGGATTGTGGCATTTGACATTTGGACACCGGTAGGTTTGATAATCATTTCAATAGTAAATTCAGTTTGCATTTTTGAGTAATCATATTCATGTACTATGCCATTATTAGCCAATGAATCTGCGATGGCCACGTGATAGATAGAGGAATTGTCATTCGGTAGTATATTGGGTACATCAATTTTCCTTATTGAATACATTCTTCCCTTATGGCTACATTCATTATAATTGAGCCTTGGAAAATAATCAAGATACCTTGTAAAACCTAATTGGTCGTAAACAATATAATACCCCTTATCTAAAAGCCCTTGCAGGAAAATACTAAAGTCTTTTGAATATATCCAACTCTGGCAAGGACTGTAAAAGCCCTGGGGAGCATAATTGCCATAGTAGTAATAATAAAAGTCGTTCCAGAAATCAAGAAAATATACTTTATCATTATTTTTAGTAACTGCTTTTACATTAGGCATATCTATTCCCATATCAGGGAATGGGAATATGAAATTCTTATCCACCAGATTGGTGTATTGTGTTTTAACCTTATCAGATATACGTTCGGAATAATAATAGCCCACAAAAAACACAAACAATATGGGTAATATCAAGGCAACATTATATCTGGTAAATTTATTCGAAGGTGGTGCGGCTTCAGTAGCAACCTGAGCCTTTTTGTTCTTCTGCTGATTGGCCGAAGCAATAATAACCTGAGGTTCACTTTTAGGTGATAAGAAAATAAGTACATCAAATAAAACGAACAGGGTTATGACCAATATACCGGAAATATTCAAAATATTATTTTCATGGCTCCTGCCAAAGAAGTACATAGAATTGCCAATAACGAGGAAGATGATAAAGAAAGCTATGCTGATATATTTCTCACCTAATTGCTTGCGGTAATAGACCAGAAGGGCAAATAAGGCACTTACAATAACTGGTACATACCAGTAGAAAGAAAGCTTAGAAATAGGCATCATACCAACCCCTAGCTTTCTATAAGCTAAGGCACTTTTGGAGAAGAACTCGTGGAATAGTACAAAACAAAGAACCACTGAAGATAAAATAATGCCCAAATTAACCATCTGTGCTTTGAACTGAATGATTAATAGTTCAGTAATTGTTTTGGCATTCAGGTTTTTCTCTTGAGCCAGGGATACCATACCAATAATAAATAGGGTAACCAACAATTCTACATAACCACCAAAGTAAATAAGGCCCAGATTGCGATGAAATAATATTAATAAGCCAAAAACGGCACCGAATAACCAATGATTAATACCCTTTTTATTAATAATCAATAGCAATATCAGCCATAAGTCGAGGCGCAATGGAGATACCTGGAATATGCTGGGATTATCTGACCAAATAGTATAAAAACGCACCAAAATAAGTGCAACGATGAAAATGACGGATAGACCTTTTGATTTAAAATATTTTTCGCCAAACAGGAAACTACCAGCAAAAAAGAGGAAGAAAGACAACTGGCCCAGGTAGGGGAAATTGTCGAGCAAAAGGCCCATTTTCATCCAGGCAAGGGCAAGAAATGACAAGAAAAGGTCGTACTGGAAATATGTTTCAGGTATGGTGGAACCGTTTATTAGCCTTAGTGCAGGACATAATACAAAAGAGAGGTCGGTAGTACTTGTGGGACCAAGATCGATAAAGCCGGCAAAACCGGCCAGTATCGCAATTACCAAAAATGCCACCAGCTTCATTTTTTGGTAAGCATAATATAGACCTACACTTAATAATACTAAAAGAGCGGGGGTGATAATATTCTTTGGGTCGAATGCCGACATAGCAGGAAAAAAGCCTACACTAAAGAAATAGAAAATAGAAATTAGCAAGCCAGTAACAAAGAATCCTAAATAAGCAGTTCGATTTGATTTTAGCTTTATGACAACTGGTGTTAAAAGCTGAACAAGAATAATATTAAGAAACATAAGAATATACAAGGCAAAACTTTCGTAGCCATCTCGTTCATAAATATTGCCTCTGATATAGTTCACAAAATCATAGGCAACTATGGGCGGATTAAATGACCTGATCCAACCGGCCAATACAAAAAACAATGCCCATAACAAACAACTGATGGTGGCACTTACTATGATAACTTCACTTGTTCTCAAAGATTTATTATCAGTAAAAAATTGCTGTGTTGCCTTAGTAGGTTTAAGAACAGGTAATAACAAACTAATACCCAGGGCGAGGCATAATAAAAACAGAACAATTTTAGACCAGAAAGCAGCTTGTATTGAAGAGCGGCCTACCTGCATTTGTGGCTCAAGAGAAACTGCTGGGTTTGCCTTTAATACATTGTCGTATATATCAATCATCTCCTGCCACCTACCTGAACTATAGTAGGCATCAAAGAGGTCCTGATATGTAGAGTTAAACCCAGGGTCGAGATTTTTAGCTCTTAATCCATAGTATATCCCACTGTCGAAAAGGTTTTTCAAGGTATAAACATGGCAAATAAGATAATCGGAAACCGGATTTTCCTTAATAGCATTAGCTTTAATGAAAAAGTTCATACCCTCCTCATACTTACCCAGGTTCATTAAATTAAGCCCTTCCCTATTAAGGGAAAAAATCTTCATTGAATCAGGGCCAAGATTATAATGCTGCGCACTACTAATATTGCCTAAACATATAAGGCAAAATAAAAGGCAAAATTTTAATAACCGATGTGAGGCGTAATAAATCAGGTGCTTCAAGGGATTGATTTTAATGATATAAATTAATATATTCCTTTATAATTACTTTTTGGGGTTATTGGGTTCAGCTTCAAACCTACGGGACGGAGACCCTGAAATTGGTGGGTAATCATCATAAACCGGGGATGATTTTATTTCTTGTTCTGTAAGGGCTTTATTAGATATACATACCTCCTTAATGTAACCCCTAAACTGACAATCGCGAGTGGATTTATTACCGATAACCAATTGCAGTTCGCTATTGGCAATTGGTAAGCCACCTGCATTGCCGGTAATCAACAGGTTGCCATTATCATAAACTCTTATAATTTCTTTGGTAACCACTATAGCAAGGTTATGCCAAACATTATCAGCAAGTGTAAAAAACATACTAGGCATATACGCACTACCATTGCTATAACCAAAACCATATTGGTTAGCATTGCCATTGTGCTGGAGCGTAAACCCTTTCACACCATCAAACTTGCTTTGGTTATTAAGTATTACTGCATTGGTTTGCTGGGTTCCGGTAGGTTTAACAATAAGTTCAATCGTAAAATCATCTTTAAGTGTTAAAGGTGCACTCTCGACCCCTACTGAGGCTAGGGAATCTTTAATACCTAAATGCAACAATGGTTCCTGCATTTCGGGTAAGAATAGCTTTACAGGCTGACGCGATAATGCTACCATATTTCTTACCTTTTCAGACTGATTATACCCAAGCAGAGGGAAATAATCATTAAAAAAGCCAATATCCCCAATATTATACACGATATAATATCCTTTCGCGAGCAAATCCCTCAAGAAATCGGCTAAGTCTTTTTTATACACCCAGGCTCCACATGGGCTAAAATATCCCTGCGGAGCATAATGCCCATAATAATAATTGTAGAAATCCCAGTTAAAATCGAGGAAATATACTTTTTGGCTGCCATGTACTATTTGCTTCACAGCAGAAGTATCTACCGGCATTTGTGGTAATGGATAAGTTAGCTGACCCTTGCCGAGGTTTTCTGTTTGTGTTTGTAGCTTACCTGCAATCCTATCGGAATAATAGTAACCCATGAATAATATCAAGACGAAAGGCAATGAAATATAAACCTTATGCCAATTAATATCCAGGCTTTTTGATGGATCCTGAGTGGCTACTTTTTTAGTGGTATTGTCTTTTTTAGTTTTTGGCGCAGCAATTTCCTCCTTTATTTCAACAACCTTAGATGGTGTTAGCGTTATAAGAATATCAAAAAGTACAAAAACTGTCAGTACAAGAATGGCGGCAATATTAAGGATATTGTTCTCATGGCTACGACCAAAGAAATACATAGAATTACCTATTGCAAGGAGGACAATAAAAAAGCCTGTAGCAACATACTTAGCTCCTAATTTATCCCTGTAAGAAAATAAGAAAACAGCCAGGCAACTAAATAAAACAGGCATATACCAATAGAAGGAGATACGGGAAACTTGTATCATACCCACCCCTAACTTGCGGTATATTGTGGCACTAGCAGAAAATAGCTCATGAAACAATACAAAGCATAAACCAATGGAACCTATGATAATAAGGAGATTAGCCAGATTTTGTTTTAAATGAGTAGTAATAAGACCAACAAATGAAGCACCATTTAATTGTTTCTGGCGGGCTAAATCGGCAAGGCCAACGACAAACAAAACCAATAACAATTCGAAATAGGAGGCAAGGTAAATAAGGC
>CAIWHI010000691.1 GCA_903912435.1 uncultured Bacteroidota bacterium
CATGAAGACGTGCTGGTAGGTGGTGAGGAAAGTGGTGGTATAGCAGTGAAGGGCCATATACCTGAGCGTGATGGTATTTACGACGGACTTGCCCTATATGAGTTCATGACTACCGAAGGCAAAACGCTGAAGGAATTGTGTGAAGAGGTTTATGCTATTGTAGGCCATTTTGTTTATGAGCGCAACGACCTTACCCTGGACAATGACCTGAAGAATGCTATCATAAAGAAAGCAGCTGATGGTGGTTATACCAAATTTGGCAAATATGGTTTCAACCGGATTGAGGCTATTGATGGTATTAAATACCACCTTGATAATGGTGGTTGGATAATGCTTCGTGCTTCTGGTACCGAACCATTGCTTCGTGTTTATGCCGAAGGCAATAGCAAGGAAGAAACACTGGATATATTGGAAGATGTGAAGAGGACGATTCTTTCCTGAGTAGAAAGTAGAAAGACAAATTTCGAAATAGTGTTTCTAATCTATGTAGAATATAAGGTAATAATTCATAGTAATAATTTAACCCCAAAGTATAAGACCTAATACACAGGCACTTGCTTTGGGGTTCTTTTTATGTATTCCCTTAAAAAAACAAAGTAAAATAGAAAAATTGATGGGTGTAGAGACGCATTGAATGCGTCTCCCTCGCGCCCTGCCTTTCTGAGCCGATACCTTTTTATAGGGTAAAAATTAAAGGATAAAAGTTAAAACAAATAGCTTGCTAATCTACTCCCGCTGTTGGTTTTTGAATGTTTTAGATATAGGATTTATGCGCTTTAGTTGCATGGCTCAATTTTTTATTCATCAAAAAGTATTGAAAAAACAAAATTTGCATTACCTTTGTCGTCCTGGCAAGTCTCATACGGCCAGCTCCCTCTGAATCCCCCAGGATAGGAATGTAGCAAGGGCGGGAGGTTGTAGCGGTGCGATGTGAGTAACTTGCCAGTTTTTTTTGTTTTTATACATATGTGCAATCGCACAAAAAATGTCTGGGTTTTCAGGCTAAATCTTCACAAAAAAACTGGCAGGTTTTACTTGAACTATGTAGAAGACAAATGCTTCTTTTACACATTTTTCATTTTCATACCAACTAAGTGATTTAAAAATTCAATCTTTATTGAACCCGCTGCGGGGTTCTTATAATTATTGCGATTCGCAACCAACGGTTTCACCGCGGGCTATTCATATTTAAGCCCTTTGGGCTATTATCTGATTTGTTTTGACTTAGTACTACTTCCCTACTTATCCACAATTCCTGAATTAATTCCTAATGCCAACCGTCAATTTTACCTACCTTTGCAAAATACAAATATAAGAACATGAAATTTTTCATTGATACAGCTAACCTCGACCAGATAAGGGAAGCAAACGACCTGGGTATCTTAGATGGTGTTACCACCAATCCTTCATTAATGGCTAAAGAAGGCATTAAAGGCCACGAGGCCGTAATGGCCCATTACCGCACTATTTGCGAAATGGTAGATGGTCCGGTAAGTGCTGAAGTATTGGGTACTACTTTCGAGGGTATTATTGAGGAAGGCAAAAAATTGGCTGCTATCCACAAAAACATCGTTGTTAAGGTACCTATGATTAAGGATGGTATCAAGGCTATCAAATGGTTTACCGATAATGATATCCAAACCAATTGTACCCTGGTGTTTTCAGCAGGTCAAGCTATTCTTGCAGCTAAGGCTGGTGCTACCTATGTATCTCCATTCTTAGGCCGTATTGATGATAGTGGATGGGATGGTGTTCAATTGATAGAGCAGATTGTAAGCATTTATAATGCACAGGGCTTTATGACAGAAGTTTTGGCTGCATCTATCCGCACTCCATTGCACATTGTTCGTTGTGCTGAGGCTGGTGCTGATGTTTGTACATGTCCTTTA
>CAIWHI010000692.1 GCA_903912435.1 uncultured Bacteroidota bacterium
ATCCATCGTGCTAAGTACATAAAGCAGGGTACTCTTACCGCAACCCGATTTACCCACTATAGATACAAATTCACCCTTCTTTACCTCAAGATTTACGTTTTTCAGCACCGGCATAGTTACCGGGTCGTGAAAATACTTAGTGATGCCTTTTGACTGTAATGCTATGTTTGCCATTATCCGCGAATTATTGTTACAGGGTCAACTTTTGATGCCTTACGTGCCGGGAAATATCCCGCAGCCACAGTGGTGAGTATGCCAAAACATATTGCCTCAATATAATGTGGCACATAAAACGACATGGGCAAATACTTTAATGTACCTGCACCAATGTAAATACGCGATACCATATATGTAATAAGGAAGCCAAGAATAATACCGATAATACCACCCATGATACCAATATATATAGCTTGTTGTAAAAAGATACTGGTAACTGCCTTGCCCGAAAAACCTTGTGCCTTCAATATTGCGATCTCCTTTATTTTCTCATAGATAGTCATATTTAGGATATTGTAAATACCGAAGCCCGCCACTAATAATATCACCCCTATCACCGAATTCAATATAATAGCCCTAATCTTGAAGGCCGCCTTTATCTGCTCATTGCTTTGCACCCAATCCTCAGCTTTATAACCGGTAATTTTCTCCAGCATTTTGGCTACCTCAGGTGCATTGTTGTAGTCCTTAAGGTTTATCTTTATATCTGTAACATAGCTGCGGTCTTTGCCCAGCAGGTTTTGTGCCTGGGTCAGGTTAGCATACGATTTGGTTTCGTCTATCTGCTTTACAGTGGTAGCATAGATACCTACCACCCTCATTATCTGTGGGCTACCTGTACCCGACCTCACCGTAATATTATCACCCACATGCAGGCTCAGTTTGTCGGCTATGCCTTTACCTATTAGCAGGCCATTATTCACCCTGTTCACATCAAGGAAATTGCCCTCTTTCATATTTCCCTGGATATCAAACATCTTGTCTTCCTGGCTAATATCTACCCCTACCACTGTGCCAGTCAATTGCACACTACCACTGGTATAGATTACCCCCGCTGTTACCTGTGGTGTAATTGATGATACCTGAGGTATCTTTTCTATTTCCTTTATCAGCCCATTTGGGTTGTTCAGTCCCTGGCTTTGGATGAGCTGCTTGGGATTTATCAGCATTTTCACCGATGGATCTTTCAGGAAACTGATTAACATATGGTCGTCAGCCACCTTATTTTCGCTATACAAGCGTATATGGGGTAGGGTATTAAACGACTGTTTCTCGAAATAATCATTGGTACCCTTCATGAGCGACTGCATGAATATGAACATGGAAATACCAAACATTACCCCCATAGCAGCAACCACTGTTTGCTTCTTACGGGCGGTAAGGTAGGTAAGCGCTATCTCGGTGTTTACGTTCATTTTAAATTAAAAATTCAAAAGTTAAAATTCAAAAAAAAAGTCCTTTTCTTTTTTTAGTAGAAAGACATAAGAAGAAAGTATAAAGACGAAATTTTATAGAGTAGAAAGTAGAAAGACAAAAGTCGAAAGATAGATTTGAGAAGAAAATTATCATATTCAAATAGCCCTTCCACAACCACTACTTCTTGGCCTTTTCTTTTACTACCTTATCATTAGCTGTAAGGCCAGATAATACCTCTATCCACTCATCCGAAACAATACCAGTGCTTACAGTTGCTGTATCAATTTTTTCGCCTTTCATCACCAGCACTTTATTACCTGCCATCAGGTACACATGGGGTATTAGCAGGGCATTTTCCTTTTTATTGGTAATAATATTGGCCTGCAACTGTGTACCTGATATTACCCCTTTTATTCCTGTTACAAACCTTGCCTCTACCTTATACGATTGTGAG
>CAIWHI010000693.1 GCA_903912435.1 uncultured Bacteroidota bacterium
ACAGATAATTACGGATACCTATATACAAGAGATACATAGAAATACGCAGCAGCGGTATTTTATAATGTCGTTCGACTATAAGATTAATAGTTTTGGGAAGAATCTGAGTGTTTTAGCAGGTGAGTGATAGCAATGATGTTTTGGTTATTAAAGGATCTGGATTGCAATTTGGGTTAGTTTTGTCTTTAATTTTAAAGCATGGATGGTCGTGAATTAATACCTGTCTACTTTTTTATTACCTTTGTCCTTTCTTAAAAATTCATTATTTAAAAAGTATTTACCAGATATGGCATACGATATTATCGTAATAGGAAGCGGACCCGGTGGATATGTAGCTGCTATACGTGCAGCACAATTGGGATTCAAGGTAGCAGTAGTAGAAAAGGAGAGCCTTGGCGGCATCTGCCTCAACTGGGGTTGTATCCCTACAAAGGCATTACTGAAATCTGCAAGTGTGTTTGAAAACTTTACACATGCTGCTGATTATGGTATTGTCGCTTCTGATTTTAAAGTTGATTTCGGTGCTGTAATCAAGCGTAGCCGTGGCGCTGCCGATAAAATGAGTAAGGGCGTTCAGTTCCTGATGAAGAAGAACAAGATTGACGTTATCATGGGTATGGGTAAGCTGACATCGGGTAAAGATGTTGAGGTTACAGCTGCTGATGGTAGTGTGGCAGTTCATCAGGCACGCCATATTATTTTGGCTACTGGTGCTCGTAGCCGCCAATTGCCTAATCTGCCACAGGATGGCAAAAAGGTGATAGGCTATCGTGAGGCTATGTCATTGCCACAACAGCCACGCAGTATCATAGTAGTAGGTTCCGGTGCTATAGGTGTTGAGTTTGCTTATTTCTATAATAGCATAGGTGCAAAAGTTACGGTGGTGGAATTTATGCCACGCATAGTGCCTGTGGAAGATGAAGATGTTTCTAAGGAATTGGAAAGGTCTTTCAGAAAGAAGGGTATTACCGTAATGACCAATTCATCGGTTGAAAAGGTGGATGCATCTGGTGAAGGTGTAAAAGCTACTGTGAAAACAGCAACTGGTGAAATCATACTGGAAGCCGATGTATTGCTAAGCGCAGTAGGTATTGCTCCAAATATTGAAGGTATTGGTCTTGAAGCATTGAATATTAAGACAGAGAAAGGTAAGGTAGCTGTAGATAAATATTATAAAACCAGTGTAGACGGCGTTTACGCTATTGGCGATATTACCCCTGGCCAGGCATTGGCACACGTAGCTTCTAAGGGAGCTGTAATATGTGTTGAAGCTATTGCCTTTAAGGAAGGTAAGTATAAGCATATGCCTGAACCAATGGATTATGGAAATATCCCAGGCTGTACCTATTGCTCACCTGAAATTGCCAGCGTTGGTATGACTGAAAAGCAGGCACGTGACGCAGGCTATGAGATTAAGGTGGGTAAGTTCCCGCTATCAGCATCTGGTAAGGCTGTGGGTGCAGGTGCTACCGAGGGTTTTGTAAAAGTAATATTTGACGCAAAATATGGTGAATGGCTGGGTACACACTCAATAGGGTATAACGTAACTGAAACTATTGCTGAAACTGTGGTAGCCCGCAAGTTGGAAACTACATGGGAGGAAGTGTTGAATAGCGTTCACCCTCACCCAACCATAAGCGAGGCGGTGAAAGATGCTGTGGAAGCAGCACTAGGGGAGGCAATACACCTTTAGTTGATTATTTAAATTTTATAAAATGATTAGAAAATGGCACCTGCGGTTGCCATTTTTTATTTTTAGAAATCTTGAAAA
>CAIWHI010000694.1 GCA_903912435.1 uncultured Bacteroidota bacterium
CCAGCTGGGAAGACAGTAGCTACCGGAGGTGCCGTAATTCCTACACTAACACCAGCAGTGCCAGTGCAGCCAGCCGCACTCGTTACTGAAACAGAATAAACGGTAGCAACTGTAGGAGATGCTGAATATGTGGAATTGGTAGCCCCAAATATGGAAGTACCACCTCTAAACCATTGATAGGAAATACCTGTCCCCGATACTTCTGATAAATTAATACTGCCACCTGGACAAACAGATAAGGCACCTGTTGGATTAATTACAGGTACAGGGATTGGATTTACTGTAACTGTAACTGGCCCTGTTCCCAAACAAACACCCGGACCATAACCTGTAATTGTATAGGTAGATGTGGTGACTGGGGTAGCGGTTGTAACAGCACCTAATGTTGTTGAAAGTCCTGCTGACGGAGACCAATTATAAGTTGGTGTACCACCTGCTCCGCTTGCAGTTAATAGTATACTACCCGTTGGGCCACATACACTTGGTGATGAAGGTGTGCAGGTAATCGTTGGATTAGTACAAGTAGAATTAAGAAAATAATCAACCGCCTCACCCCATCTTGCAGAACATGGAGGGTTAATAGTACTCAATGCGCCACCGGCTGTAGGTGGTTCGCCTACAAATACCCTCATGTGTAATGGGGTATTGGTAACAATACCTATTAATGGAATGGTGAAACTATAAACAGCCGTTGAAGTGGCGGTTGCCAGTGTCATAGTAGTGCCCACTAATTCGGTAGTTTCATAGGTGCCATTATTATTCCAGTCTACATAAACTGCCAGATAGGCGAGGTAGCCGGTGGAACGGCCTACATTAATATTCACCGTAGACCCTGTAGGTGCAGTAATGCCTTGTGTTAAGAAATTATCGTAAAAAGTGCCAATGCAGGATGCAGCAGTATAACTAATAGTAGAAACCACTCCGGTGCCACTAGCCGTAATACTAGTGAAATACTGGGAAGTGCAACCCGAAGTAAAGGTTGGCCCTACACCAATAGCACATTGAGCATAAGATGATGATGGTGTAAGTGATAATAAAAGGAGTAATAGGGTAGTTGTGAAAAAATGAATGAATTGTTTCATAAAAACAAGAATTAACCTTGTGCTTCGTAAATACCTGTAAATATTTACAAAAATGAGTTAGAAATGACTCATGCAAAGGTAAATCCTGCTATAGGCAGTCCATTGAAATGTATATTATGTATAGGTTACATTACCGTTAAGTGGATGTTTTTTTATAAACTGTCTATTTCTTATTCACCATCTCCCTCACCCTTGTACCAATCAATTCAATAGAATGCATAAGTTTTGTATGTGGTAGGGAGGCATTATCCATCTGGAAACTAAAACGACTTATACCACCAAGCGACTCGCTATGGCGTAGGATCTTTTCGGCTATTTCTTCAGGGCCGCCCACCAGCAGGGCCCCACGTGGGCCATTTTGGGCATCAAAATGTTGGCGGGTCACTGGTGCCCAGCCACGCTCCTTGCCTATTCGAGTAAAGGTTTCGGCATAGCCTGGGTAATAATCGTCAAGGGCTTCTTTGCTGGTATCAGCCACATAACCTAGTGAGTGTAATCCTACTGATAATTGCTCCGGCCTAAAGCCTGCCTTCTTACCTGCCTGCCTGTATAGGTCTATCAGTGGCCTGAATCGATGGGTTTCACCACCTATTATGGCTACCATCAATGGTAAGCCCAATTGGCCTGCCCTTACAAAAGATTCAGGGGTGCCACCCACGCCCAGCCATATGGGTAAGGTTTTTTGTACGGGTCTTGGGTAAATAGCCTGGTTTTTCAAAGCAGGGCGGTATTTGCCTGTCCAGGAAATTATTTCGTTATCCCTGATATCTAACAATAAATCCAGCTTCTCAATAAATAACTCGTCATAGTCATCCAGCTTGTAGCCAAAGAGGGGAAATGACTCAATAAATGACCCCCTGCCTACTACAATCTCCGCACGGCCATTTGAGATAAGGTCGAGTGTAGCAAAATTTTGGAAAACCCTTACCGGGTCGGCGGCACTAAGCACTGTTACAGCACTACCTAGCCTGATATTTTTGGTCCTTGACGCAGCGGCAGCCAGAATCATGGTATTGGCTGAATCCAGAAACTCTTTGCGGTGATGCTCTCCAATCCCAAAAGCATCCAAACCTACCTTATCAGCCAGTTCTATTCTTTCCAAAAGTTCAGCCATTGATTGTACATTTTTTTCCGTATTCGCCTGGTTGCCATTGGCTGCTGCTGCAAAACTATCTATGCCTATTTCCATGAAAAATTATTGTAATTATATTGTTCGTATTAAAATTTTTTTTAAAAAAGCCTTTCATCTCATTTGAGTTTGTATCATGAAAAACGAGGATAATGGTATTTTCAAATTATTGGGCAATGTACTATTTACAAAGCTAAATTTTGGAGGTTAGTAATAAATTTAATGTAGGGCTACTAATGATAAACATTAGTGTTTAACAATAAACAATGGCCACCACTTTATAGGGTGACCACTGTTTATACTAATATACCGGATTCACCTATCACGCCTCATTTCTCATTACCACAATCCCATCAAACACATCTATCAATACCGGTTTTGCCTTATCTATTTCCCCGCCTATTATCTTCTTACTCAGCATGTTAATAATGTCCTTTTGAATTAACCTTTTCAATGGTCTTGCACCATATTGTGGGTCAAATCCACGGCTAACCAAATAATCGAGGGCATAATCGGTAAACTGAAGATTGATTCCCTGTTGCATTAGTTGTACCTGTAAATGTTCCAATTGGATTTTAATGATGCCCTTGATTTCCTTTTTCATCAATGGATGGAACATGATCACATCATCAATCCTATTGAGGAATTCGGGGCGGAGTGTCTGTCGCAATACTTCCATTACCTGCTCCTTTGTAGCCTCCATCACCATATCAATATTCTTTTCCTTTAGCTCAGCAAAGTTCTCCTGTATGATATGGCTACCCAGATTGCTGGTCATGATGATAATGGTATTTTTGAAGTTTACCACACGGCCCTTATTGTCGGTCAATCTACCATCGTCCAATACCTGCAACAAAATATTAAATACATCAGGATGCGCTTTTTCTATTTCATCCAAAAGAATAACTGAATAAGGTTTGCGACGCACAGCCTCTGTCAATTGACCTCCCTCATCATAACCTACATATCCCGGAGGAGCACCTACAAGCCTGCTCACACTATGTTTTTCCTGGTATTCGCTCATGTCTATCCGGGTCATCATGCTGTCGTCATCAAAGAGAATTTCAG
>CAIWHI010000695.1 GCA_903912435.1 uncultured Bacteroidota bacterium
AAAGAATTTAAAGAAAGCATGAGTGCTTTCTTTAACAATAAAAGAAATATACCATGCACACCAGGTTTATTATTCCCTGTAGATAGTGCTGCATTCGGTATATGGCTTACCTGTAAAGCCTTCCTGAAACCAGGAGAGGAAGCCATAATTTTTGACCCGGTTGATTTCTTATTCAGGTATTCAGTAGAATCTGTAAATGCAATTGCAGTTCCATTTGCTATTCCTCCAGGTACTAATGATATCGACTTTGCACATTTCGAAAGTCTGGTTACCAAAAATACCCGCATGATTTGCTTGTGTAATCCCCTGAACCCTACAGGCAAAGTTTTTACTAAAAACGAGTTATTACAAATCAGTGCCATTGCTATCAAGCACAACCTGATTATTTTATCTGATGAAATATGGAGCGATATTATATTCACTCCACACGTTTATACAAGCATTGCTTCCCTTAATGAAGAAACCAGGCAAAGAACGGTGACCATAACAGGTTTCAGCAAATCTTATGGTTTGGCGGGCTTAAGGATTGGGGCGGTAATGGCTTCCAACCAGGCGCATTTTACCTTATTAATGGCTGCTTCACTGCACAACTCCACCATACATGGGGCAAATATCTTGTCGCAGGTAGCTGCCTCAGCCGCTTTAAACCATTGCACTTATTGGTTGGATGGTTTTGTGCAACACCTCCAAAAAGCCAGGGATTTATGTGTTACCGAACTCAACTCTATACCAGGTTTTGGTTGCATTGCACCCGAAGGCTGCTATGTAGCATTTACCAATATTACAGGCACCAATAAATCAAGTTCTGAAATACACGAATTATTGTTATCAAAAGCCAGGGTAGCAGTAGTGCCGGGATTGAAGCAATGGTTTGGCGATGGGGCCGAAGGATACATTAGACTGAGTTTTGCCACTTCTGAGGAAATATTGAAAACAGCATTGTTAAAAATTAAAAACGTCACCATATGAAAGTTGTAATAATAGGCGGAGGTATAGCGGGCCTTACATTAGGCATATTTCTGCGTGAAAAAAATTATGAAGTATCCGTAAACGAAAGATACAATGGTATACCCAACAGGGGTCATGCCTTCCTGATGCACGGCGATGGATTATCGATGCTCACTGATAGGGGTAACCCAATGGGAGGGAAACTGAAAAGTAAAAAGATTGAAGCTTACAGTTTTAACAGACCGGACGGTAAGGAAATAAAACACCTTGCACTTAACTCATGGCATTGCCTGAAAAGGGTAGATGTAATAAGTTACTTATACAGCCAACTACCTAAGGAAATATTACATGAAGGTCGTATTTTCTCCCACTTCATTTATAAGGATAAGAAAATAATAGGGGCAGCATTTATTAATGGCGATATAGAGTATGGCGACATATTTGTTGGTGCTGATGGTGCTAACTCAAGGGTAAGAGACCTTATTTTTGGTAAGGTTGATTTCACACCTGTGCAGGTAAAAGAAGTAGTGGGTGTATGTACGAACGAGACAGTTGCTGCCAATCATCCATCAGTTTTCACCAAATACCAGAATAAAAATAATGGCCTTGCCTTTGGTTTGATACCAGCCTCTGGCAATGATTTTGTATGGTTTTTGCAATATGACCCAGCCTTATCTGATATTAATGACAGCACACCCGATGAGCTTAAAGCATTTTGCCATAAGTTGCTACGCAAATATCCACCTATAGTAAATGAGATTATCCAATCGAATGATTTTAATACTACCTATGTATGGAATACCCGCGATTTCGACCTGATGCCTTCTTTCCACAAAAAGAATGTGGTGTTGATAGGCGATGCAGCCCATCAGGCATTGCCATTTACAAGTGCAGGTACCACTAATGCTATTGTAGATGCTAAAACACTGATGGAATGCCTGGAAAAATTTGACAATTATGAAGCTGCTTTCAAAGAATATTATAATCTGAGGAATGCGGATGTGGCTAAACACATCCAGATGGGTCGAGACCTTAAAAAAATCTTCCTAAATCCACAGGGCCATGATGATGATGATTTACCGGTTCCGCTAATTGCCCAGAAGGAAGACACAGAATTGGTAGCTAAAAATAAAAAGATACAGGTTACCTATTTTACCGACCCAATCTGTTCTACCTGCTGGATAGTGCAGCCCCAGATTCGTAAGTTGCTACTTGAATACGATAAGTTTGTAAATATCGAATACCGTATGGGTGGTTTGCTACCATCGTGGGATGATTATAATAAGGGTAAAATACAAAAGCCGGCCGATGCTGCCCAGCTATGGGAAGAGGTTTGTGCTATACATGATATGCCGCTTGATGGTGATGTATGGATTGAAGACCCATTAACATCTTCATTTCCCCCTTCTATAGCCTTCAAAGCTGCACAAATGCAGGATAAGGAAAAAGCAATTCTGTTCTTAAGGCGTATAAAGGAAATGGTATTTGTAGAGAAGAAGAATATCATAAAATGGGAGTTTCTTAAAAGGGCTGCTTTTGAAGTAGGGTTGGATTCGGCCAGATTGTTGAAAGATTTTGATGGTAAGGCTAAGGAATTCTTTAGAGAAGACCTGGTACTTAGCCAGGAAATGGGCGTAACAGGTTTTCCTACCTTCTTCTTTACTAATGGCTATGGCAAGCAAATGGTATTAAAAGGATACCATCCTTATGAGAAGTTTGAGGAAATCATTAATGCAT
Organism: uncultured Bacteroidota bacterium; assembly: GCA_903912435.1. Classification (GTDB taxonomy): domain Bacteria; phylum Bacteroidota; class Bacteroidia; order Chitinophagales; family Chitinophagaceae; genus Nemorincola. Next base: position 2,686 of record CAIWHI010000695.1, read on the forward strand.
TAATGGACGATGTAAAGAAGGAGCCAATCAATACTGACCCTAAGTCCTTATTTACTCAGTTCCCAACGATGACCGAAAAGGAGTTTGCCTTTATGTGTGGCATAAGCCGCGATGAAGCCAACATGAGGTTGGTGAACCTTTTTAAAGAAGGCAGTATCAATAAGTTTGAAAGTAAAAATGGAGTCATCTGGATGAATAATTTTGAGTCATAAAATTATAAGAGGGAAGGATTTGGTATCCTTCCCTCTTATTCTAAACTATGGTGACTTTATAGCTAATGCCCTCCCATAGCCGCGTAATAGTTCTTATCAATTTGGGTAAAGCCCAAAGAGGCTGCTTTCTGTATTTCTTTCAATGCCATTGCCTTATTGTCTTTTTGGGCATAACAGAACGACATAGCATAATGTACCTCCCCGTTATCGGGGCTCAGGGATAGTGACTTATCAAAATCCTTCATAGCCTCTTCACACCTGTGCATGCGCTGCAACATTCTGCCTCTGTTAAGGTAAGGTGCATACATATCAGGGTTTTGATTCACTGCTATGCCATACCAAACCAGTGCACTATCGTGTTGGCCCGTCATGTCGAGCAGGTTTCCATAGTTACTCACTGCTTCAGGGAAATAGGGCTTTAATCTCAGGCATTCTTTAAAGCAGAATTTAGAAGAATCGTAGTTGTGGCTGATGGCATATATAATGGCAAGCCCCAGGTATGCATTGGCATCCTCGTCAAAACTCTTTAAAGACAGTGCCTTATAATAATGCCATTTAGCATCGGGAAAATTACCAGCGGTACGAAGTAACTCACCAATAGATATATAGGGGTTTACAAATGTGGGTTGCAATTGTATCGCCTTTGTGAGAAGTAGGTAGGCTGAGTCGTAATAGCGTTTCCTGTCTGCCGGATTTACCGATTCATTGTATTTGTTGAAATAGTTAAAGCCCAGATTATTATAGGCATTTGGTGCATGCTCGGGTTCCTTTTGTATTTCATCTGTCCAAAGTGTGGTGGTATCGTACCAAACCTTGCACCTTTCATTGCTTAGATAGCCTAATACCAAAGAATAAACCACTACAGCACCTAAAACAGTAGTACCTAATGACCTATTACCCCCTGATTCGAAATAAGCTGATACATACCAGCCAGCCATAATAAAAAGGCCCAGATAGGCAATATAGGAGTAACGCTCGGCAACAATAGCACCACCTACGGGTATGAACTGTAGTAACAAAATAATATTAATGAAGAAAAAGAAAACCCCGAATATCAGTACATCGTTGTTGGCGGTTTTAGTAGTTGTTTCACTCGTTTTATTAGCACGTAATGAAGTAATAACAGGCCACAAAACAAACTTTGCGAATATGCCCAGAGAAGCAATTACTATTACCGGATAGATGAAAAACAGCGCAGGTAAAGACTTGCCTACCTTATCCGGATAGGGGTAATAATTGGCTAGCCCTATAGGCACTATTGCCTTCCATAAATAAGTAACCAGGGCATAAGTACCCAAACAAATGCGCTCCAATGGATTGTAGTCGACATTAAGGGTATTCAATGAGCCAAATTTCTTTTGATCGAGCATTGATTTGATACCAAAAGCAACAGATATAGCCAGCAGTGGGGCCTTCTCAATAAGAAGGGAAAGTTTTAGTTCTCTTTTTTCGAAATAGTCTATTAGTAAAAGGGTAATAGGCAGCACTACCGCAACAGGTTTAGCCAATAATGAGAGTATAAAAAGTAGAACGGTTAGTACATAAAAAAGGCCTTTTTTCTCCTTACCTACACGTATATAGTAGAGCCAGGTAAGACAGGCTCCCATATAGAAAGCACCATATACTACATCTTTTCGACCCGCTATCCAAGCCACAGACTCCACATGCATAGGGTGGAGGCCGAATAATAAGGAGGCCACTGCTGCTGCAATAGGCCTGCCTGTAAGCTTATTGACAAAAACATAAACCAGTAGGGTAACGAGGATATGAAATAATAGACTGTCCAGATGATACAACCAGGGTTCAAGCCTTACGAAACTATACTCAATGCCATAGGTAAGTATGGTGAGAGGGTGGTAGTTACCCATGATAGGATTATCGAGCGAGAAGATTCTAGCCAAGCCTGCACTTGAAATATCCTTAATAGTGGCATTGTCTTTTATATAGCCGGGGTCGTCCCAGTTGGTAAACTGATTGTCAAGGCAGACTTTTAGAAAGAAAAAGGTAATGATAGCAATACCAGCAGCCATTAATAGCTGCATCATAGGGTTGAATTGTCCATCAGCCAATTTAGGTGCCGAGGGTTTTCCACTTTTGGGTGGCTGCACAGCTTGTGCTTTTGGTGCCACCGGCGGTCTGTTTACCTGTTGATTGCCAGCAACGGGATTGCTTTTATTCTTCGCCATAAAGCATAAATATAGTTAACGTTTTTGAATGTAGAAAAATAGTAGTGAGATACAACAGTAAAATGACTTAGGACTTCATGGATTTAGCTATGACAGTAGAATGCCAATTGTATGTTCGAAAATACATTAACAATCGCTCCGGAAAATTTGGCATGGAACTTGTATAGGTATAATCAGACAAATTAAATGCATCCCTTCTGATAACTCTTCTTAAAATTTCCCGCCCCGGGGGCTGACGCGATAGCGCCAGCCTTTGGATATTTAGGGAAACCCAACATTTTTCATTGTTCTTTTTAATATTCCGTTCAGGTAAATGCACCTTCAAAAGTAGATTATAAATTAAATTGCCCTAAATAAGTGGAATAGGTATAGGACTAAAAAACAATTCTTAATTTCGCAGCAGATTTTAAATTCTGTTTTTATATTTTTTATGGGTAGGATATTTGAAGTACGTAAATCAACAATGTTTGCGCGGTACGACCGCATGGCAAAACAATTTAGCCGGGTAGGCAAGGAAATAGCTATAGCAGTAAAAAAAGGTGGTGCAGACCCTACCACCAACCCTATGCTACGCCGTGTGATGCAAAATGCCAAGTCTTTCAACATGCCTAAAGACCGCATTGAATCAGCAATAAAAAATGCACTGGGTAAAGATACCAGTAACTATGATGAGGTTTTATACGAAGGTTATGCACCTCATGGTATTGCGGTGTTGGTAGTTACTGCTACCGATAATACTACACGTACCGTTGCCAATGTGCGCAGCCATTTTAATAAGGGTGGTGGTTCGCCAGGTAATAGCGGTTCGGTATCGTTCTTATTCAAGCATCTGGGAACTTTTAAGCTGAAACAAGAGGGCCTGAATATGGAAGAACTAGAGCTGGAACTGATAGACTACGGACTGGAAGAGGTAGGCGAAGACAGTGAAGGTAATATTATAGTAAGGTGTGCTTTTACCGATTTTGGTAATATGATGAAGGCACTGGAAGAAAAGGGAATTACGCCAATCTCTTCAGAACTGGAGTGGATACCTATGAATACCATACAGATTACTGATGAGCAGGCCGAAGACGTGTTTAAATGCATAGAGCGCCTGGAAGGTGATGATGACGTTCAGCATGTGTTTCATAATATGGGATAAGGGAAATACTTATTGTTAAATACTGGATTTAGCGATATGATTTCCATATCGCTAAATTTGTTTTAACCAACATGTAGAGGTTTGAATTTCACCATCATGTTGGTAATGTGATGCTAATGGAATTTTAGTTTCAATCAGGTCATTTTATATTGAAAAGAGACAACGATTATTTTGGAGAAGAATAGACATAATAGTAGGCCATCGGCAAAACCATTACCATTATTAGTGGGTCGCAAACCCGTTTTAGAGGCTTTGGAACAGGGGG
>CAIWHI010000696.1 GCA_903912435.1 uncultured Bacteroidota bacterium
TGAATTGAGCCAGATTAGCTAAACCGCCATTCCCGGAATATCCAGATGTACCATTACCTGCAAACGTGGTGATTGTCTGCGCTTCTACACTCATTGAAAATGAAAATGTAAGTGCCGTGAGTAGATAGTAAAAACTGTTTTTCATAAATTCCATTTTTAAAATTAAATTAAATAATATATAAGATCTCCCTATCCTAAATATGTCTACAAAAGTACATCAGATAATTTTGTGTAATCATTATCTGATTGTTAAACTCGCAAGCTATTTTACAATAATATATTAAGACTCAAAAACATTCATTTGGCTTATAATCAGCATTTTATATAATCACAAAATAATTTCTTAACCGAAAGATGCAAATAAACAGTTAACAGGGTATAACAAAAAGCTGCAAAAAAGGTACATTAATACCAAATCAAATGTTTTGTTAAGCATTAACATGTTTCTCAAAGTTAAAGTATTCCAAGATAAAATGTACATTTTCTAATAAAAAATAGCTTGATAATCAAAAGTAAGGAATCAAATGCTATGCCATTTTTATTACCCGGAAAAGAAACGCTACAAAATAAAGTTTCCGCTCTATTTAATTTACATTATTTTCATGTGTAACTGCCAAATCAACATCACTTAAGTACATAAAACCATTGCAATATCCACACATGCGAATAATACAATACGTATATAATTATGGAATTAGGCAATTCCACAAAATGGAAATAACTCATTTACATAACCATAAACTGGAAAAACAGGGGGGAGGGATATAAAAATATGAAAATCAATATGAGATTAAATGAATTTATTACGAATCGGCAATTTGAGAACCAGCTTCAGCCACCTGGTCATTTAATTCTTTAATATACCCTAAAATCTCCTTGCGACCATGAAATTTCACAGCACTGGTAATAAAACTACGTGGTATAAATTCCCATTCCAGTTTCATTGCTTCAATAAATTGACGGGCATGCTTGGCGGCTTCTCTCTGGGTACTTTTATCAGCTTTAGTAAATACCATGTTGAAGGCAACACCCCAGTCACCCAACTTCCGTAAAAACTCAAGGTCAAGCTTTTGGGGTTCGTGGCGGCTGTCAATTAAAACGAAAACAGTAACCAAACTTTTACGTTCTTTAATATAACCTTCAATCATCTTCTCCCAAACAGCCCGCGTATTTTGGGATACTTTCGCAAAGCCATAACCTGGAAGGTCTACAATATAAAATTCGTTATTGATCAAAAAATGGTTAATAAGCTGTGTCTTACCAGGGGTATTAGAGGTCTTTGCAAGGCTACTATTCTTGGTAATCATATTAATTAATGACGACTTGCCAACATTAGACCTCCCAATAAATGCATATTCTGGTTTATCTGGCTTAGGGCAGAGGTCAACCGAAGGGCTGCTAATCACATATTTTGCTGTTACTACGTCCATTATCTAAAATTATTACCTGTTTTATTTAAAATTTAAACTCCGATCCGGCTCATCATTTTTCTATAGTCTATCGGTAAAAACCATATAAAATCTATACGCCTATTACTTTTATAAGTAACAAAACTGACACTTGAATTAATCCATTTGCAGTTTTCAGCTTACTTTTGCACCAATGCAAACAGCACAGGAAATTAACCCCGCAGCGAAAATAGTACCTGATACGGCCTCAAATTTAAGCAAGAAAGCCCAAGTAGCGGACATGTTTAATAATATAGCCGGTAAATATGATTTTTTAAACCATTTTTTATCGATGGGAATTGATAAGGGATGGCGCAAAAAGGCAATACACGAGGTATCTTTAGTAAAACCGGAAACTATTCTGGATGTGGCTACAGGTACGGCTGACATGGCAATTTCTGCATCTGAGTTAAAACCAATATCAATTACAGGAATTGATATTGCTGATCAGATGCTGGCTGAAGGAAGAAAAAAAATAGTTACTCGGAATTTGCAGCATATAATAAGCCTGCAAACCGGAGATAGCGAATCAATGCCATTTACAAACGGGGCTTTCGATGCAGTAATGTGTGCCTACGGTGTTAGAAATTTCGAGCATTTGGAAAAGGGCCTTATAGAAATGCACCGTGTATTAAGAGAAGGTGGCAAGGTGGTTATTTTGGAATTCTCCCACCCTACCCGATTCCCGGTGAAACAATTCTTTGGATTTTACTTCAAATATATATTACCAACACTAGGCAAGATAGTTTCTAAACATAGCAGAGCCTATACTTATCTACCTGAGTCAGTAATGGCATTCCCCGAAGGAAAAAAATTCTGTGATATACTCACCCAATGTGGGTATAAGGATGCCAAGGCGCGACCACTCACTTTTGGGATAACCACCCTTTACACTGCAATTAAATAATGAATGCTGTTTAAATAAAACTATTAGAATAAATTGACCCGGATAGGCCTGATATCAGATACCCATAATTACCTTGATGAAGCTGTATTCACTCATTTTGACAAATGTGATGAAATATGGCACGCTGGCGATTTTGGCACCGCAATGGTTTCAGATAAATTGAAGGCCTTCAAGCCACTTAAGGGCGTTTATGGCAATATAGATGGCAGGGATATTAGAGATGAATTCCCTGAAACTTTAAGATTCACTTGTGAGGGGGTAAATGTACTCATTACGCATATAGGTGGCTACCCAGGGAAATATTCACCTTCTATAAAAAATGAACTATTCGTAAATCCTCCAAAGTTGTTCATATGCGGTCATTCTCACATACTAAAGGTTATTTATGACGACAAAATAAAATGCCTTCATATGAACCCCGGTGCAGCAGGCAAACATGGCTGGCATAAGGTGAGAACATTGATAAGGTTTGTAATAGATGGGGCCGATATGAAACAATGTGAGGTGATAGAACTTGGCACAAGGGTTTAAACCATTTGTATACTATATTAGTTTTTCATTGTGGCGTTCCTCATAATTAATAAGGTTTTCCCTTATTTCATTTTCTCTTTCTTTTTCTGATGCCCGTGACTTAATAATATTAGCGCGGGAATCGGCAGATGAAACCTGTACCCCACTTTCATTCAGCCTTCTGTGTAATTCTACAATTCTTTGTTTATTGGCACTCTCACCGATTTGATTATTTATGACAACCTTAGATACGCCAAGTGACTCAGCTGTAATGATATTTTTATAAAACGCTTTTACATTTTTGAATATGTGCGAAAGCTCATTACTATTTTCAATTTTAAATTGCTCAATAATTTCTTCTGATACCAGCTCCTCATCATTTGTATCTAAAAGCCTTTGATACAAAACATTAACCGGAAACCAGAAGCTTCTATTTATGATGCGGAATGAATCGGTATGAGCATTTTCATCAGTAACTTTTTTTAGAAAACAAAACTCATAATTGCCACGGTAATCGCTAAACAGGTCAAAGTGTAGTTTTTTATTATTAAAATTTCCGGTAAGCCCCAAATAAAATGATGTAAGTCTCTGCTGACCATCAATAACCAAATATTGCTGATGACTGAGCTTGTCGAAATCGTAAAATTCACCTGTATTAAGGGTATTTCCAAATGGCTTATATAAAAATAAAGGCTTAGCACCTTTTTCCTCTTCCACTACCATAATACCACCAAAGGAATCTCCTTTTAAAACAGTATCGAATAATAGACTAATTTTGTCTTCTCCCCAAACGAAGGGACGCTGAAACGAAGGGATAAGGAATCTTTTATCCTGTATTTCCCGTATAATATCAGCTATTCTATATGATTTCCAAATTGCCATAATAATATCAGCGCTCACACCACTATAATAAATGTATTCTATTTAATAAATCAAAAGTTAACAATTTACTAATAACAATGACATTTAGAATGTAAAGGTAGCTAACTATTAATGGTAACAAAGGGTATTTCTGCCATATCTAATAGGGTACTTTTCACGTAATATTTAATATATTATTATTGTAAACTATTTGCAATAAGAAAGCTAAAGACTAGTAAGGGTAATACATATGTTCAATCAACTACAGGCTATCATACTACAGCATTATTTATTAATAATGCTTGACCTGATCTCTTCTTATAGATGATTTATTGCATTTAAATATAATAAAATTTCGACGAAAATATGACATTGCCATTACAATCGACCTAAAGACTGTTAGCTATAGATATAAAAATGAGGTATATCCTTTATGAAATATTTATCAATGCAGCAATTAAAACAGAGGCTTTTTGCTATGATTAATGGTTAATCGACAATGCTAAATTCGCCACCCCTAATGTATTTGCCTTCTTGCTCAAGATGATAAAAGTACTTGCCCGAAGGCAGGAATGATGTCTTTACAGTCAATTCCTTTGTTTCTAATAATTGATATTGACCTGCGAGCCTACCTACAGCATCAAGAATAGTAATGCGCAATGGCAGAGATGGTTTTTCATCTAATCTGAAAGTAACCTTGTCCTTGGCAGGATTGGGGAATACTGATATATTAAAAGCCTGAGCAGCATTGATTGGTTGCACTGCATTGGGGAAGGTAATACTGGTAACCGGATGAATCTCATTCCAACCATGGCTTTTATCAGTAACAAAACTACCTGTAACCTGCACATATTCACCCACATTGGGAATATAA
>CAIWHI010000697.1 GCA_903912435.1 uncultured Bacteroidota bacterium
ATATCTTGCCCTCAAGGTCATACACATGACATTCTACACTAATAATCCTTTTGCCCTTCCGAAGCACCTGCGACATAGCTCTTAAACGCTGACCCTCTTTTATTGCGTATAGGAAATCTACATTAAGCGACATGGAGGTATAATGCTCGTCGGAATCGAGGCTTACTAATGCCCAGCCTATGGCCTCGTCAATTACCAGGCTCATCATGCCTCCATGTATATGTCCATAAGGATTGGTCATTTCATTTCGTACCTCGGTAGTTAATACTGCGCTACCTACCTCTATCTTTTCTAGTGTGAACCTTAACCAGTTGCCTGCCGGCGAGCGTGAATCTAAAACTTCCTTACCTAAATAATGCTCATTAATGAACTCCAGTACCCTACCACGGGGTATCTCTGTGTATCCCATTGGGCAAAGATAAGCCGAAACCATTTTTATGTGACCTAACAAGCTGTTAAGCCAGTAAATTTAACCTTTAACCTGCCCTTAATCATAAATACAACCATCCCTAATTCCCAAAATCAGTCTATTTTCGCAGCCTAATCCATGTATAGATGGACGCTAACGACTTAAGCCTGCATTTTAGTTCAGACCGGGAATTTGATGCCCAGTTTCCTGCATATATCAAGAAACTATCCGAGGTTCACTGGACTCCTTTGCAGGTGGCTTTTACTGCTGCTCATTTTTTGGCACCAGATGCCGATGCCCGTATCATGGATATTGGTGCTGGGGTAGGCAAATTCTGTATGGCGGGTGCATGGCGCAATCCCGGCTATTTTACAGGCATAGAGCAGCGGAAAAACTTTGCGCGCATTGGCAATAAGGTGATTAGTAAAATGGGACTTACAAACGCCAAAATCATCCACGGTAATTTCCTCGAATTAGATTTGAAGGAATACACCGGCATCTATTTTTTCAATTCATTCCATGAAAATCTTGTGGATTCGGATGCACTTGATCATAAAATTGAGCGCTCACCCGAACTATATGCCCAGTACTCCTTAGCATTGCTTGAGCGACTCAAAGAAATGCCCTCTGGTACCCGCCTCGCCACCTACTACCTTGCCATTACCGAGGTAGACAAAAGCTACCGTCTCCAAACCACCCATTTTGGTGACTTGCTGAAGTTGTGGATTAAGGAGTAGTAGATTTCTTAGGTGGACTAATTACCCTATCTCAATCTAAGCACCATTTGGTCTTCAGTAAAATATTTGCCCTTCCATTTTATGGCATTTGTTTCTGTACCAAAAGTTACGAAGCCAAACTTTTCGTAAAGGGTTTTTGCTCCTGTATTGGTGGCAATAACGGTTAGGTTAATTTGTTCTATGGTGTCAATTTTTCTAACCCTGGCTATTAATGCTTCTATGAGTTTTTTTGCTATCCCCTTTCCACGGTACTCATTGGATACATACATTCTAAAGAGAATCCCTTTGTGGCGCAATTTCTCCCTATCCTGCCCATCACGGGCAAAACTTACAATTCCTGCCAATTGCCCATTATAATAAGCCCCTAGAGTGAAACTATCCTCGTTGTTTTTTGTAGGAAACGGTGAATTCAAATCATCAATAGGACTTATCCTGAAGTTCTCTTCATCGTTCCGTAAGCCGATGGCTAAAAACTCTTTATATGCTTCTACTTTATCGGATTTGATTTCTGTTATTTCCAAATGCTCCATTGCGATTCTTATTGAGATTAGGAACGGTGAGACCGAATTTCTATTGCCCCATATGTTGGAATTAAGAATAATTAACTTAATCTGGACTAATAAACAAAGGGTGTCTCAAAATCGCTTTTGAAACACCCCATTTTGTTTTGTTCTCAACAGTTAGGGAAAATAATTTAACAATGAAAAAAACGCCTCGTTTTGGTTTAGTATTTTGCCGGATTTGTTAGTTTAAGTTGAGGGCCATATTGGCTATTTTCTCCTCTTTTACTATTCTCCCTTTAGGAATATCTGCATAGTACACATTGTTATCACCATCAGCTACAAAGCAATTGGGGTTAATGTGATTCATTAGGGAAGTAGCCAGATTGGTGGCTTTCCCATTTCCTGATGTAGTGCTTGTGAGTTGAATTGTAGTGGTCATAATAGTTCAGTTTTGTTATTGCAAAATTATGGTAGCATCTTACCGTATTTAGAGTCCGGTTAGCGAAAGCGGGTTTTGAGTTAGTGAAAACCAGTATTGGTGATAGTTGACACTATTTGAAGGGCTGGAATAAAAAATCCCCCAACCATTAGGTTGAGGGATGATTTATGTGTGCATGAACTAACTTTTACCAGAATAAATTAGGGCGGTAGAGCTACAATATTTCCAGTTGTTTTAATAGGTAAATGTTTGCTTTAGTTGGTAATCACTACTTATGCGGCATCTTTTTTAGGCGAAACTAATAGGGTTACTTTCTCAAGGTTGACTGTTTCACGGGCATTCCAAAGGTCAAAATCTCTTTGCATGTTAATCCATATATCACTACTTGTACCTAGTGCTTTGGACAAGCGCAAGGCCATTTCAATACTTATTCCCTGATGGCAGTTCACGAGAGCTGACACAGTTTTAGGTGTTACATCAAGGCCTTGTGCCAATTGTTTAACACCAATACCTAATGGCTCCATAAATAAAGTCCTTAATATTTCGCCTGGATGAACCGGAGGCATTTCACGATTTAGCATATATTATTTAATGATAGTCCAAATAATCAACAAGGTAAGCATCACCATTCCTAAATTCAAAAATTAGCCGATAGCTTGCAGTTACAGATATTGACCAAAATCCTTTCAAGTCACCTTTTAATTGATGCAAATTTGCACCAGGAAGATTCATATCTGAAATATTAGTAGCCTTATTCAAATAGGTTAATAAACTTCTTATTTTTCCAACATGGGTAGGCGGTAGTTTCGATGGATCATTTTTTGTCCATAGTAGCCGCAACCCTTTATGCTGAATGCTTACAATCATTCACAAAAGTAACGCATAACGTTATGCGTTGCAAATTATTTTTTCTTCAAATTTAATTTGAACGTTATTAAACTGAAAAAGGTAACAATAATAAAAAATCCCCCAACCATTAGGTTGAGGGATTCTTGTCTGAAATTTGTTATGATTCAGTATTGTTTACTTGATGGATTATTAATCATTCCGGTATTTAGATGGTTATAGAAATTGGGCCTGGGTTATATACTAAGCCTAATCCTGAAATACCAGATGAATTGTAGTCGGTGCCATTTACATTTACTTTGAAATTGGTAGTTAAACCCCAATTCACCCCTAACAATAATAGACTGTAGTTGCCGGCAGGTAGGCAGGTATTCACCTTTGCCCCAATAGGAGTATATACATTGCTAAAGGTCATTGATCCCATGAAAGGTCCATTGGTAATGCTAAAGGTTACGTCTACCTGATTGTTGTTCCCGCTAAGGATTCTACCAATTTCGTAGCTGGCTGTGCCTTGATAGGCGATAATAATGAGCTCGTTGTCACAAGCTGTTACGTGAATTGAATTTGCCATGATATTTAGTTTTATGGTTTTTTTCTACTCATTTGGCTTTTCGATACCGCCCCTACAATGAATGCCTTTGCAGGTAGGCCCGTTTATTTAAGTGGTCTCTGGCTCCACTGTTTGCAAACATTTTATGTAAACAGGCTTTCCCTGATACGTTCTATTTATTCTTAGGCTGCTTTTTAGTTCTTTTAAATTTGAACTATGCATGCCTGCATGTATTATTCTAATGAAAAGTATTGTTATTAACATGCGTTTGTTTTTTTTGTTGATTGCGATACAAAGATGGGGTGAGATTTGAGGCGTAATGATGGTGAACTAGTGAAAGGGTCAATTGAGTAAGTGGAGTTTAAGAATTAGACTTTCACTAACTGAAAATGCACTTTCACTAACCGGACTAGGTAATTACCTATGGAAATTTATCTTTGTCCAGATGTTGTCTTTCATCCGTTTCTTATTAGTAGGTATGCTTATTGCATGCAGTTTTCTGACCCAGGCGCAGGATCCTTACTATACCAGTATCAATAAATTGAGCGGTCTGCCATCAAATACAATTTATGATATTTTTCAGGATAGTAAAGGCTTTATTTGGATTGCCAACAATGAGGGCTTAACCAGGTACGATGGTTTTGAATTCACCACTTATATTCATAAAAACCAGACTTCGCGTAGCGGGAATCAGATTAAGGAAGATAAGTATGGCCGTATATGGTATAAGAATTTCGATGGTTACTTATATTATGTAGAGAATGATAGCCTGCAACCCCTAAAGCAGAACACCCCTATAGGCGATGCAAGTTATGCCATACTGAATGACCATATATTGGTATTGGAAAAAGATGGAGTTGATTATTATGATGTAAAAACGCTCAAGCTGAGCTTTTTAAAGAAGCTGGACCAAAGCTTACAGCTTACTGGTTCTCAACTGCAATTTAGAGACAAATTCTATATAAGTTTTGAGCATTCTATAATGATATTGGATGAAAAAGGCCATGTTCAATCCCAAAATAATGATATGCCAGCAAGCCTGATTGGTGGAAAAAACGGGCTAATGTTAGTAGATGCTACAGAAGCAAATAGTGCGTGCTATGAAACTACTGAAAATGGGTTGAAGGAAAAAATTTCACTTCGACATATTAAATATGGCCATGGAATGGCCTATTGCAATAATATAAACTGGTTTTTTACACCCAATGGTGTGTGGGCATACGACGACCAGGCAAAAAATATTAATAATAACCAGCCATTTTATTCATTAAAGAGTATATCATCCATTTTGCATGACCGTGATGGGAACTATTGGTTAGGTACACTTAATGAAGGAATATTATTTGTGCCCGATCTTGGCACCAAATTATTTGAGACTCCGGGTTTTGTGCCTAATATCCTGTCTACCTCAGGCAAGAAGGTATTTATTGGCTCTAAGGACAATGCTTTGTATACGTATAGTTTGGCAAGTGGGCAATTTGAAATGAAATTCCAGGACAAGCTGAGGCATGAAATTCTCTGTTTTCTTGCCGACCCAACCAATAACCTTATTAGTTTTTCATCAACCCAGTTGTTCGTTTGCGATACTAGTTTTAGAAATGTTAAGGGATATCGGTCAAATTCCATTAAAGATTTGGTAATTGTAGACCGCAAATATTATGCTTTTGCCTCTTCTGGTATCATTGGTTTGTTTAAAGTTAGAAACGACATTGCTAGCCCGTTTGATAGCCTATACAACAAGTACATAAAGGGCAATATGGAAAATGTTTCCATACTAATTGAGTCAACCAGGGGGAGGGATGTGGCATATAGTTCATCAACAGGACGCATTTATGCCGGTACGGGTAAGGGGCTGTATATCATTGACACCAATGGTGCAAAAGAATTAAAGCGGGATGGAGCAATTATATATTGCAAGAAAATGATCAGCTACCGCAATAATATCTACCTGCTAACTCCTCAAAACAGGGTAGTTGAGATTAATGGTAAAAATGAATTCAGGGATATTACCTTGCCAGGTGAAAATGAGCAATATATAAATATGAAACTTGCCGGGAATAACCTCTATCTGTTAGCCACATCGGGTATCAGGGTATTAGATACAATTACTGGTAATGCAAAAATATTGCATCTTCATCCTGCAATACGAAGTGAAGAAATTAATGACCTGGAGGTGGCAGAGGGGCGGTTGATATTCTCTACCGAACGGGGCTTGCTGGTTGTAGGCAATAGTATTGCAACCCAGGCCGAAATTCCACCCACTTTTATTATCAACAATTTGCTGGTGAACGGCAATAAAGTTGCCAAAGACAGTAATTTAGTATTTGCATACAAGGAAAACGATATTGAGCTTAGCTATTCTATATTGTCGTTCAGTACAGATAATAGGTATAAGTTATTTTACCAGATAAACGATGGCAAATGGCAACAGAATTCTTCTGTTACCCGAACACTGAAACTGGCATCACTTGCTCCTGGTAGCTATACTGTTGCATTCAAGCTGGGGCTGGCTGATAGTGATAAGTTCTTTCCGGCAGGGTCGGTGAAATTCACTATCCGCAAACCATTCTGGATGGAGTGGTGGTTTCTGGGTGGGTGCGTGGCAATAGTGGCAGTGAGTGGTTTTGCATACAACCGTTGGCGTACCCTACTAATGAAAAAGCAAAACCAACTGGTGGTCGAAAAGATAGAACTGGAGCGCAACCTGCGCAATTCTATGCTCACTTCTATACGGTCGCAGATGAACCCCCACTTTTTTTATAACGCACTTAATGCCATACAGTCATTTATTTTTGCTGATGATAAGCGGAGTGCTGCCACATACTTGGTAAAACTCTCAAAACTCACACGCCTCATTTTAGAGATGTCGGCTAAAGAAAGCGTGAGCCTTGACGAGGAAACAGATGCACTAAAGTTGTACCTGGAACTGGAACAAATGCGATTCAGTGATGATTTTAATTATGAACTGCATATAGGTAGTAATGTAGATGGGGATATGGTGAAAATACCACCAATGATAGTGCAGCCATATGTAGAGAATGCAATAAAGCACGGATTGCTGCATAAAAAGGGAGGTAAATACCTGCGCATTGCATTTGAAAAGATTGCTGACGACATTAGGATAACCATAGATGACAATGGTATAGGTAGGGAAAAGGCAGATGAGCTTAACCAGATAAAAAAGGAAAAGCATAATTCATTCTCTACCGAGGCTAATAGTAAACGTATAGAATTATTGAATAAAGAAAGCGGCAGGAATATTGGTGTTGTGTATATTGACAAAAAAGACAACATTAATAATGCGATGGGTACAACCGTAATTATTACCATTCCATTAAATAGTAGAAAATGATAAAAGCGATTATAATAGATGATGAGGTAAGGGCACGAAGCTTATTAAGTACTATGCTCAAAGAGTATTGCGCGGATATTGATGTAGTGGCTAGTTGTGAAGACCTACCAAATGGGGTAAAGGCAATTAGAAAACAAAAGCCCGACCTTGTATTTCTCGACATTGAAATGCCAGGGCATAGCGGCCTGGAATTGCTCGACTTCTTCGATGAGCAGGAGATTAATTTCTCGATCATTTTTATTACAGCCTATAATAGCTATGCCATACAAGCCTTTAAGCTATCGGCAGTTGATTATTTGCTTAAACCGGTAGAACCCGAGGACCTTGAAAATGCAGTAGAGCGGTTTAGGAGGAGAAATACAAAGGACAGGAACAGCCTGGTGACGCTTCGTGAAAATCTAAAGGAAGAAGGCCTGGATAAAATTGCTGTACCCGATTCTAATTCTATTAAGTTTCTGAAACTTGATGATATACTTTTCTTTAAGGCAGATAATACCTATACAGAGATTGTTTTTCTGGACAACAATAAATTAGTCATTAGCCGAACACTAAAAAACCTGGAAGATACGCTTGCCGGAACACCCAATTTCTTCCGCTGCCATAAATCATACATTGTAAATATGAAGTACCTCACCGATTATGTAAAATCAGACGGAGGCTACCTTGTGATAAAAGGTAAGCACCAGATACCTGTCTCAGTCGATAAGGTACAGGACCTACTGAGCCAGGCTGCATTTGTGAAGCGGTAAGGGGTGATTTGCAGGATATAATTGGTATAAGAAATAAGCAGGGCATCCTAAAAGCAGGTAATAATGGCTCCACACCTAAAACGCCCTGTTTATACCTACCACATAGCGCATAGTCAGGTATTGGTCATTGCTATATGGTGGGCGGTTAAGGAAGATAGGCAGGTCTATGCGCAGGGTGAGGGGTTTGGCCTTTTCAAATACACCCCAGTTTTTTATGGTGAAGGCCATACCCAGGCCGGCATCTACACGCAGGTTGCTCCAGTAGGTGCTATTTGGGTAGATGGTAAATATGTCCTGGCTCTTCACATCGCTTAGCTCCATTACACCCGCATCGCCAAAAGCGTAGAGATTGGCTTTTAGCCATTTGCTCACCCATTTGGGCTTGCAGGTGATATAGTTTTCAAAATCTATCTCCACATTGGCCG
This sequence comes from uncultured Bacteroidota bacterium, assembly GCA_903912435.1. Taxonomy (GTDB): domain Bacteria; phylum Bacteroidota; class Bacteroidia; order Chitinophagales; family Chitinophagaceae; genus Nemorincola. Next base: position 8,011 of record CAIWHI010000697.1, read on the forward strand.
ATGCACCACTACGTCCTTTGTAACCCACCATAATATTGCCATTCCGCTCATCGGGCATAAAATATCCTGCATAGCCACGCAGGTTTAACCCGCCACCTATCTGGTAATGGTTGCAGTCATATTGCGATACTCCATGCCAGTCATCGGGAACAAAGCCAATACTACGGGTGTATTTATTTTCCATCTGGTCTTCGGGATTGGCACCAGCTGCATAGAGAATGCTCTCAGATGCTAGGATATTGCCCAGGCCATATCTGCCAAACAAACGCGTGCGCACTTCAAGCTTACCCACTTTGTTGTAGTTTACAGATTCCAGTTGTCCATACGAATAATTGAATGGGTCGGTATTCCCTCCCAAAAATGGTGCCCTGAAGGAGAAGGTATACCTACCCATACCACCTGCGTAGGAGTAGACATGATTCCAGTTGAAGTTGAGCGATGTATTGGGCATGTTCTGGGTACTACTCCAGTCTTTGGGCGAGATAAGGTAGTCGTATGAATACGGTGTTTTATCAGCATCCAGTGGGCGGTACATAGTTTTGAATCTTACTGAAAATGAATTCTTATCATCCATCTGCCATACAAGCCCAGCCTTATGGTTTACCAGGCCATCAAGATATCTGCTATTCAGTTCCACTTGTAGTTTTGGGTGGTTACGGCTTAGTGGTGTGGTATAATTGAACGTATAGTTGATAGGCGGGTATTTGCTGTACCACGATGTGCCGGTATAGCTCAGGTAGTCATATTGCTGTAGTGCATGGGTATTCCACCATATAGTGGCATCCAGTTTATATAGGGTATGGAAATAATCGCCTTCAAAATGCACCCCGGCCTTTACCCCATCAATAGGGTTCCACCATACATCAGGACGAATATAGAGGTGGTATTGGCGGCGATCCAGTGGGTCACTAAGCCCTCCATCCAGCGATGTTTTAATAGCCAGGTGGCTTATGGGTAGCCCACGGCTTTTGTAATTATTCATGATGTCCTTATCGGCCAGGCGATAGGTGGTATCAATCTGCACATTGCTTATGCCCGATGGTATATGCACCACGGCTGTATAAGTGCTGTTGAGTTTGCCCCAGCCAGTCCATTTTGGTAAGGTAGTAGCATCAGTCCTTTTGCTGAACCATGTATTGGGTATATAGTAGCTGTGGGCTGCGCCATCTTTACCAGTTACTTTAAAGTCAATAGGCATCTGCATTTCGCCCGGCCTGCTAAAGGTGATACCAAAGCTATCCTCACCGGGTAGTTTATGAATCCTTCCAATTTTATAATCAAGTGTCTTGGTGGTTTCAAACCATTCGTCAAAGAACCAACTCAGGTCGGCATGGGTAAAGTTGATGATTGATGCCCTAAAATCTTCGAAATAGGGGTGGGCAAATTTCCATTGTTCAAAATAGTGGTGTAGTGCCGCCTTGAATAGTGAATCACCCAGGGTATATTGCAGGTTATAGAGCATAGAAGCGGTTTTAAAGTAAACCTGTCCATAACCACCCCCATGGTTCAGTGCGCTATTAAAATCGTCTGAATGGGTATTGATAGGCTGCGCGTCCTCATTATACTGGTCTATTGTATACCTGTTGAGCACATTACGGTCTACTACATTGCCTGGGTCGGTAAACCGGCTTCTCCAGGTTTGTATTATTTTCCCATTTGCTTTCTTTTTAGGTTCTCCGTTGTAAGGCACAGGGCCATCTATAGCATTGAGTCCCCACGCTGTAAGGAACTGAGTAAAACCCTCGTCCATGGCTGCACGGTAGGTTTCATTATTGCCCACTTGTCCATAAAACCAGTTATGGCCAATCTCATGCACAAACAGCCCCCGGTAACCGGGTTCAGAGCCTCCATCCAGGGTCAGCATAGGGTATTCCATGCCATCGGCAGCATCGGCAGCTACTATTTTGGGGTAGCAATACAGGCCTATGTCATCAGAAAAGGTTTTGATGATTTTGCTGATATAATCAGGGGCATTCTGCCAGCCTGCGGCATG
>CAIWHI010000698.1 GCA_903912435.1 uncultured Bacteroidota bacterium
GGTGGCTTTGACCATACACCAGAGAACCTCTCAACTTATGGACATGCCGTAACTGGTAATACTGGTATTTATAATACAAAGCTAGATGGAATAATTAAACAAGCTGGCCCTGTAGACATGACTGGTATAGGTGACACTGTTTGTACTGGTACTACTACAACATTTACTGCCTTACCTACAAATGGCGGCACTACGCCAACCTACTTATGGAGTGTTAACGGAACCAATGTAGGCTCCGGACCAGCGTATACATTTGTACCTGCAAATGGCGACAGGGTTCAGGTAATAATGACCAGCACGGCTCATTGTGTACTTCCACCTACTGTTACCTTTACGAAAACAATTACTGTTCAGCCTTATGTAAATCCAACAGTTAGCTTTACCTCTGACCCTAATGATACATTGTGTAAAGGCATAGCTGCAACATTTACAGCAATACCTGGATATGGTGGTCCTACACCAACATTTACCTGGAATGCAAACAGGCGCCCTATAGGATCAGGCAATCCTGTAAGTTATATACCGAATAACAATGACACGATTCAATGTATAATGATAAGTAATTTCCCTTGCCGCAATACCGATACCGGCTATAGTACCAAGATGTTATTGGTTATTGATACACCTATGATACCTTATGTAACAGTAACTTCAAATACTGGTTATACCACAGGTCCGGCAGATTCAATTACGTTGATAGCTAATGTTACGGATGGAGTATTCCAAACCTATCAATGGTATATTAATAGTGTTCCGGTAATAGGTGCCACTAATGCTACATTTACCCATGCGGGTTATGATAGCACTATTGATGATTCTGTATCAGTTGTGGTTACCAATAAGGGTATATGCCCGATGTCAAATCACGGATGGGCTTATATCAGGGTAAGTAGCCTGGGTGCAGGTTCCCTATCCTTAACTGGCGGAAACATCCACATTGTACCAAACCCTAATAAAGGTACCTTTACCATAAGCGGGTATATCGACAACCATTTAAATAGCCAAATGGATATTGAAATTACCAACATGATAGGACAGGTGGTTTACAAGGGCGCATTAAAAGTTAATAATGGTTCAGTTCATGAACAAGTTCAGCTAAGCAATGAGCTTGCAAATGGGATGTACCTCCTCACACTTCATTCTTCCGTAGGCATTGAAAACCTACATTTTGTAATTGATAAATAAATTAATCAAATCACAAATTCCAAAACCGCCTCCTACAGGGGCGGTTTTGCTTTATACGAATATCTCTATAAAACTAATAACCCTTGTTCTGTATCAGATAATTTTAGGTAATCACCTAAATATTACAATTCTCTAAACGTCACAGCACATTTTGTCTTTATCTTTTTTATTTTTACATTGCTGAAAGATTAGAATCAGTATCAAAAATCTGATAAAGAAACCATGGCTAAGAATAAACAAGCCCCGGCGGCCAATTCGCCAAAGCCTAAACCCCAGGTAAATAATGCACCTGATGCAAAACCTGCAATTACCAAAACTAATACCCAGATACCTTCACCCACTACCAGCAAGGTGCCTGAATTCTGGTTTATTGCTATTTTAATAGCTATTGCCTTCCTCATCAATATCCCCACTATTAATTATGACTATACCCTTGACGACCCTTTTTTCACTAAGGATAACCCAATGGTAAAAAAAGGAGTATCAGCTATACCTGAGTTTTTTACCCATGCGGCCTATTATGGCGTTTTCAAAAACCATGACGCATCTTACAGGCCATTGCTGCTTACCAGTTTTGCAATTGAAAAAGACCTATTCGGCTTCAATCCCAAAGTGAGCCACCTGGTAAACCTATTTATTTTCTGTCTGCAAATATTAGCTTTGTTCTTATTATTAAGGCGAGTATTATCCAGTTTCTCTGTTTATGTGCCGTTTTTTATCCTACTACTTTTTGAGCTACATCCTATTCATACCGAGGTAGTGGCGAGCGTGAAAAGCCGCGACGAGTTATTGGCATTACTTTTTACTGCCATATGCACCCTGCAAAGCATAAAATATATTGACACCAATAAAACCAAATACCTCATCACCTCTGGAATTTTCTTTTTCCTCGCCCTGATGTCTAAGGAGACACCAATTACTTTTGTCGCCATTGTACCAATGACTATCTATTTTTTCAGGGATGTGAATATAAAAAAATTACTGACAGCCTGCGCTCCCTACCTTATAGTTTCAGCCATTTATATGGTGATGAGGGCAATGTTTATTGAAAGTGACGGCGAAAAGGTGGTGATAAATGTAAATAATAATGCACTTATGGCTACTACCGATATTGGTATGCGCCTGGCTACCCTATTGTTTATACAACTTAAGTATATAATATTGCTCATCTTCCCCCACCCGCTTTCTTACGACTATAGCTATAACCAGATACCTATCATCAGTTTCGGAAATGTAAAGGCACTTGCAGGACTTGGAGCGATAGTTGGATTACTGGTAATTGCATTTAAGGGATTGAAAAGTAAGAGTGTATATAGTTATAGCATCTTGTTCTATCTGGGTTCGGTGGTACTTACATCTAACCTTATAGTTATAATTGGCGCTACTATGGCCGAACGTTTTGTATATACGGCTTCCCTGGGTTTCTGTATTGGCATCGTTTTCCTGATACTGAAATTGCTAAAGGTGGATGCCCGCACGCTCGACTACCCTGGTGGAGCCAAGGTGTTTTACCTAATCATTCCTATAGCACTGTTGTATAGCGTAAAGACCTATAGCCGCAATGATGCAC
>CAIWHI010000699.1 GCA_903912435.1 uncultured Bacteroidota bacterium
CAGCTTATACTGCCACCAATGTTACTTCGGTTCCGGCATTATCTGTTATCAATGTTACTCCAACTACTACAAGCTGCCCAGGTGCAGTACAAACATTCACAGTGACGGTAAATCCAACACCTGATGTTGCACCAGTACTAAGCCAGACAAAATGTAATGGTTTCCCAACAGATACAGTTACCTTCAGTAGTTCGGTAGACGGTGCTTCTTACACCTGGAACAATGACAATACAAGTATCGGTTTGGCAAATAGTGGTACAGGTAATATTTATCCTGTAACTACAACTAACACAACAACAAATCCTATAGCAGGTGCTGTTACTGTGGTACCATCTGCCAATGGTTGTTTCGGTCCTTCACAGACCTTCTCTGTCACAGTTAATCCTACACCATTGTTAAGTGGTGGCAGGCAGTATACAATTTGCGATAGCACACCTTTCCATTATGTATTGGCAAGTGCCACAACAGGTACTGTATTTAGTTGGACACGTGCTACAGTAGCAGGTATTTCAAATCCCACTGGTTCAGGTGCAGATACAATTAACGAAGTATTGAATAACACAACAAATGATACTCAGGTTGTGGTGTACGTTAATACTCTAATCGCTAATACTTGTACCAATTTTGAAAATGTAAGGGTAACTGTTAATCCTACTCCAGTATTAAGTAGCCTTTTAGCTACTGGTAGCATTTGCGATAGCACAGAATTTACCTACCTTCCTGCCAGTACAACTAACCCAACTCCTACATTTACCTGGAACCGTAACTTTGTTGCTGGTTTAACAAATGCTAGTGCAAGCGGTTCTGGTTCGGTAGATGAATACCTGCACGATACTGCTTTAAGTCCTGTTGTAGTTACTTATGATTATACCTTGACTTTGCCTGGTGGTTGTTCCAATACCCAGAGTTTCTCATTTACAGTTAACCCAACTCCTAAGCTGAGTAGCAACCTTACTCCTGCAGCAGTTTGTGACAGTAGTCTTTTCCATTATATAGCTACAACCGGAACACCTGGTGCTTCTATCACATGGAGCAGGGATGTAATTTCTGGTATTGCTAATGCCGCTTCAAATGGTGTTGATAGCGTAAATGAATATTTGGATAATACTACCACATCACCGGTAACTGTTACCTATATTGATACTTTAAGTATAGGTGGTTGCTGGAATACACAAGCAGTAACTGTAGCTGTAAATCCATCAGCAAGGTTAACCAGCTTTACCGAAATTCCAGCTATTTGTGATAGTACTTTCGTTCATTATGGCCCAACAGCTAATGTAAGCGGTACAACATTTACATGGAGTAGGCCTTCAGTTCCAGGTATTGTAGGTAGTAGTTCAGGTGTTGATTCAGTAAATGAAATACTGATTAATCACGCAGATACTCAAATAGTGGTTACTTATGTGGATACACTTAATGTATTTGGTTGTAAGAGTACAGAAAAGGTTAAGGTTACTGTGAATCCAAATCCAAAATTATCTAGTACACTTACTGCAGCAGCTATTTGCGATAGTGCTTCATTCAATTATACACCAACAAGTAATACTCCCGGCGCTACATTTATCTGGAATCGTGCGTATGTACCCGGTATAGCACTTCCAGCAGCAAATGGTACCGGTAATCCTACCGAGGAGTTAATCAATACTACTTACTTCAATGTTACAGATACTTACCAATATACCATAAAGGCTTATGGTTGTAGCAATAACCAGAATGTAACTGTTGTAGTTCATCCAACTCCTACTTTATCTTCGTCACTTACATCTACAATATGTAGTGGTGTTCAATTCAATTATACCCCTACCAGCTTTACTCCTGCTGTAACCTATACATGGTCGCGTGTAGGTGTTAGTGGTATTGGTCCTCTTACCAACACAGGTTCAGGTAATGTAAGCGAAACATTGATTGATTCTACAATTAATCCGATTACTACAACTTACTACTTCACACTGAATGTAAGTGGCTGTAAGCATTACGAAAACATGGCATTGACTGTTAATCCAAACCCAACTGCCGGTTTGATTGGTATTATGCCTCCACATGATTTGTGTTCAGGTACTTTCTTCCAGAATTTCGGTGCAGCATCTGCTCCTGCTAATGGTGCTAAATATACATGGAGTGCAACTAATGCCTATATCTGGTCTGAAAGTGATAACAAACAGAATTGCCTTGTTAGTTTCAGCAATCCTGGCACAGCAGTAATAACACTAAATACTACTGCTAACAATACAAGTTGCCGCAATACTACAAGCTATACAGTGAATGTAGGTAGCAGCGTATCAGACAAGCCAGTTGTTATTTACTATAACAAGCAATTTATCTGTTTACAAACAAATGAAGACCATTACCAGTGGGGTTATGATGATTTAAATAGTCTTGACAGCACTTTGATTCCAGGTGAAATCAATCCTAACTATTTCAACGACCAGCCTGATTTCAACCATTTGAGCTATTGGGTAATGACAAATCACAATGGTTGTTTCCAGAAGACTTATTTTAATGTTCCATTGGGTGTTACCAATGTTAACGAAGGAAACGGTGTGAATTTGAAACTTTACCCTAACCCTGCTACCGACTATATCAATATAGAAATTAATTCGGCTATCACAGGCAATATACAGTTGAATGTAATGAACATGGTAGGCCAGAGAATTACAACTGTTGAAATGAGTAATCACAGTGCTAATATTGATGTTACCTCATTACCAGCGGGTGTTTATTTAGTGGATTGCATACAGAATGGTGTAAAAATTGCTAATTCTAAGTTCGTTAAAAATTAATAATCAAAGTTTAAGTATCAGTATATGAAAAGAATATTTAGTTTGTTAATATCAACGGGTGTATGTCTTTCAGCAATAGCCCAGCAGTCATCAATGCCTTCTATAAGTGATACCGCAAAACCAAAGAAATCCTTTGCTGGTGACAGCCTTTTGGGCAGGTGGGTAATTGATATCAACCTTCATGGCGGTGCATTGACACAGGATATTACCACGGCTCCAACAAGTGGTAATTATTTAAGCGGGCTTAATTTAAATACAGGTGGTAGTTTGAAATTCGACAATGGTATGGCCTATGGTTTCGATGGTCAGCTTGGTTTCTTCTTTGGTAAAAAACGTCATTTCGGTTTAGGAACAGGTTTTATGTACCAAATGGAAACCGGAGATTTGAAAATAGATAATTACCATGTTGAATACCAGTCTAAAGATAAGAATGGAGATATTTACAGGCAATTAGTTACTGCTAATGGAGGTGTTACTGAACACCTGCAAACTACCAATATGAGCATTCCATTAGTATTGAAATACAAAAAGAGGTTTGGTAAGGTAGTAGGCTTTACCGGTGATGTCGGTGTATTATTCAACCTAAAGATGAGCAACGAATACAATACCAATGCTAATTTCGATTACGAAGCAATCTATCGTTATGAGAAAAATGCTCAGGGTAATTATGTTGCTGTTTATGATAATAATGCTACCCCTGCTACAGTAGGTGATATTCTTTATACTAAAGCTGAATATACCAGCAAGAATCCAGGCCTGAATGTGAATACATATTTCAATTCTACACTGCCTTCTAAAGGTTATTATACAGGTTTAGGTATTACACCAACAAACAAAACCGGTACAGTATCTTATGCTACTGGTTCTGTGGCTTTCATTATACGTCCTGCACTTAATTTCTTTTTATCTGATAATGTAGCACTGAATTTAGGCGTATACTTTATGTACCAACCTAATACAAATACTGTATCTGATGGTTATACATTGACTAATAAAGTAGGAGAATACAATTCATTGTTGCATACAGTTAGTTCTTCTACTAACCAGTCTTATGGTGCTAACATTGGTGTTCGTTTCTTCTTAGGTTCTAAACACAAACCAGAAATTCCTCAATTGCCAATTACTGATGATGCTACAAATCCTTCTTATTGCGGTTTGTGTGATGGTGCTATTACCTTCCATAACCTGATACCAGGTCAGGTAGGTATGGTTAACTATTTGTATAATGGTACAGCCACTCAATCACGTATGGATACGGTTAGTCCATTCGGAACCTTAAGGTTATCTAATCTTTGTGCTGGTGAATATGCGAATATCCTGCTTACTATGAATGGTGAAACCAGGTTTGCTCCAACAGTTAATCTTGTTAACCCACAAATCAGGAATTACTCTGAAAGCTATACTAATCCTACTGAAGCTGGTAAATCAGATGGTTCTATGACTATCCATGGTTTGAAGGAAGGCCTTAAGGCTAGCGTAAAATATAATTATAAGGGTGCATCAAAAACTGTAAATAATACTGTTGGTACTGATGGTACTGTTTCAGTTTCAGGTTTAAGTGCAGGTACTTACAGCTCTATCTCTGTTACTATCAACAGTTGTACTGCTAATGTTAAGGATATGACTCTTACCGACCCTATAATTGCAGCACCAGTTGAAGCAAAGGTTCCAGAAATTACTACTCCAATCTTGTTTGAAACTAACAGAACAGTAATTATGAAATCTTCATACGTTGTTCTTGAAGCGGCTAAGAAGAAAATGGATGCTGATAAGGCAGGTGAAATTATTGTAGATGGTTATACCGATATTACCGGTAAGGCTTCATACAACAAGGTATTATCTCTAAAACGTGCTAAGGCAGTTAAGGATAAATTGATCGAAATGGGTATTGATCCTAAGAGAATTAAGGTAGTAGGCCACGGTAGTAAGAACCCAACAGGTGATAATACCACACCAGAAGGAAGGCTTGAAAACAGGCGTGCAGTAATGCACCTGAATGTAGGTGACCTTAAATAATATAATTTGAGTTTCTAAAAAAGGGGCAATCTTAATTGATTGCCCCTTTTTTAGTTTAGTATCAGATGGATTTTTCTGTTTAAGTGCTGAAATTTCTTTTGGAATTTACAAACAATTCGTATTTTTATATACAAAAACTACCTATTGAAATACTTAGTCAGCGTCTGCTTATTTTTATCACTCTTCGTAAACGCCAATGCACAGAACGTTTTTGTAACCAATTTTAATGGTACAGCGACCTACGGTAGCATTAATGTAAATGTTATCTCGTCTAATCCGCAGGATTCTATTGATGCGTTATTTACATGTTTGGGATTGCCAAAAGATTATTGGATTGGACTGGACACAGGTAGTTGGATACAATATAGCTTCAGCCATCCAATAAGATCAATAAATCTAAGAACAGAGTCGATGAATAGTGGGCCTTATAGTATGGGTGAATATATAGAAATTGAAATCAATGGAATTGCTTACCCTATAAGTGCAGCAGAAGTAAATACCTATACAACCTGTGGATGTACAATTTGTGGCCCGACCTACCTATTTGATGGCAAACTTTTTGGACCAATTAATATAACTGATACCCAATATAATGGTGGCGATTTTACTATCAATTACTGTGCTGGTATTAATAAACTAAAAGTTAGAAATGGACACAATAACGGTGGCTCCTGCTACCATCTGAAAATTGATACTTCTATTTATACAACATTACCAGGTACAATTTTAGGTCCGGATACAATTTGTGCCGGAAATACTGCTTTCTATAATGATTCCTCGCCTGGTGGAGTATGGAGCACAAGTAATGTTTCAGTAGCTACAATATCTTCAGGAACTGTAACCGCAGTATCACCAGGGTCTGTTATTATTAGTTATACTTTAAGTGGTTGTAGTGCTACTAAATTAGTCACAGTACTTAATGTACCAGCCGCAGGTTATATCACCCTTAGTGCCGCTAATTCTTTTTGTCTGGGTGAAACAAGGCGATTGTTGGATTCAAATACTGGTGGTACCTGGAGCCATGACAATAGCCATACCTCAATAACAGGTGATAGTATAAAGGCTCTTTCACTTGGATGGGATACTGTTTATTATACCACCACAAATGTTTGTGGTACCAACGTAGATAAACTACCGGTTCCTGTTTTCTATACACCACAGGTCTCGGGGAAGCTAACAGTATGTGTAGGAGATACTGTATTTCTAAGTGATTCACTTATGGGTGGTATGTGGAATACGGCAGAGTGGAGGACCATCGGTTTGTATAGCACAATTACTTCATCAGGAATTGTAGTAGGGCTTGCACCAGGTACTGCCATCATTACTTATCAGATTGATCTTGGTTGCGCATCCTATACCCCATTTACAGTTTATGCCTTGCCACCAATTCAGAGTATTGCTGGGCCCGATGCTTTATGTAAGGGTGCGGCTTTTACTTTTCAGGATGCTGCCCCAAATGGCTTTTGGAAAACTGATAATCCATCAATAGCAACAATTGATTCGCTAGTTGGAGATGGGACTGCTTTGTCGGTGGGTGAAGCAACTATCACCTATAAAATAGTTCCCAATGCTGATGGCTGCTCAAATAGTACCATCCATAGATTGACCATTTATGATTCACCTCCTTTTAAGGATAGTGCGATTATTACACCGCCTACCTGCCATGGTTATATGGATGCAGGAATAAATCTGACAATGAATGGGATTGGAAGTTTTAGCTTTTTATGGAATAATGGTAATACCACAAATCATGTCAACAATTTAGAAGCGGGTAAATACTCAGTTATCATCACTGAGCATAACATGAAGTGTACCTTATACGATACAATAAATATAACCCAGCCCGATACTTTAGCAATAAACTTAGCTGCAACAAATGATGTATGTAATAGGGGCATTGGCCAAATTTCGGTAACAGTGGCGGGCGGTAATGGTGGTTACCATTATCTGTGGAATGATAATGATACACATGGAAACAGGGATGAACTTATGCCCGGAGTTTATCATTTGATTGTTTCAGATAAATTGAATTGCAGGGATACCTCTTCAATCACCATTGCTGAGGATATTTGCCCCAATATTGTGGTGCATGATGTTATAACCCCCAATGGAGATGGGATTAATGATACCTGGGTAATAGAGGGAATAGTTAACTACCCTGCCAATAATATTGCTATATTTGATAAGTTGGGAGATAAGGTTTATGAGCAGCCGGGGTATAAAAATGATTGGCAGGGACAAGGTAATGGTGGAGAATTATTGCCCTCTGGTACTTACTTTTA
>CAIWHI010000700.1 GCA_903912435.1 uncultured Bacteroidota bacterium
AATTCATGTAACAGCTTTAATTTTATTTAGGTAAGCCTCACTTCTTTTCCTGGCACAATTCGATCAAAACACCATTTGTAGATTTTGGATGCAGGAAGCAAACCAACTTATTGTCCGCTCCGTTTTTAGGTACGGCATTGAGTAGTTCAAAACCAAGACCTGATAGACGCTTCATTTCAGCTTCAATGTCTTCTACCTCAAATGCAAGGTGATGGATTCCCTCACCTTTCTTTGCTATGAATTTTCCTATTGGCCCATCCTCGCGTGTTGATTCTAATAATTCAACTTTTGACTCTCCTGTGCGGAAAAACGCAGTATTCACACCTTCACTAGCTACCTCCTCGGTTTTGTAGCAGGGGGTATTCAATAATTGTTCAAACAAGGGGACTGATACGCTCAATTGCTTTACTGCAATGCCCATGTGTTCTAACCTTAGCATATAGTTATAGTTTTTTTAGATGGTAACATATAAACCTTAAATTAGACAAAACCCCGAAAGTAACGGTTTTAATGTAATTTTGTTGAAAATATCCTTGCGAAGGAATCAATATGGAATTAAAATTACCAATATATCTGGATAATAACGCGACCACACCAATGGACCCGCGCGTGCTGGAAGCAATGTTGCCTTATTTTGTAGAAAAATTCGGAAATGCAGCAAGTCGTAATCACTCATTTGGTTGGGTAGCTGAGGAAGCTGTAGATTATGCACGTGAGCAGGTTGCTAAACTGATTAATGCTGACCCTAAGGAAATCATATTTACCTCTGGTGCTACTGAGGGTGATAATCTGGCTATTAAGGGTGTATATGAAATGTATGCGTCAAAAGGCAACCACATTATCACTTGTACTACCGAGCACAAAGCTGTATTAGATACTTGTAAGCATATTGAGAAAACAGGTGGACAGGTTACTTATCTTGAGGTTCAGCCTGATGGATTGATTGATTTGGCACAACTGGAAGCTGCTATTACAGATAAAACCATTTTGATATCCATCATGTACGGTAATAACGAAACTGGTGTAATACAGGATGTAAAGGCAATCAGCAAGATAGCCCGCAAGCATGGTGTATTATTCTTTACCGATGCTACACAGGCAGTAGGTAAAATACCTGTTGACGTTCAGGCTGATGGTATTGACCTGATGACTTTTAGTGGTCATAAAATGTATGGCCCCAAGGGTGTTGGTGCGCTTTATGTTCGTCGTAAAAACCCAAGGGTAAAAGTTACAGCCCAAATGGATGGCGGTGGCCATGAGCGCGGCATGAGGAGTGGTACGCTGAATGTTCCTGGTATAGTAGGTTTGGGTAAGGCATGTGAACTGTGCATGAACGAGATGGAAAGTGAAGCTAAACGCCTTAGTGCTATGCGCGACAGGCTACAGGAAGGCCTGATGGTGCTGGAAGAAACATATGTAAACGGTAATACCGAGCATCGCCTGCCACATACTGCTAATATCTCTTTCAAATATGTAGAAGGCGAAGGACTGATGATGGGCTTTAATAAAGATATTGCCTTATCAAGTGGTTCTGCTTGTACCTCTGCGTCTTTGGAGCCATCTTACGTATTGAAAGCATTGGGCCTGGGCGACGACCTTGCCCATAGTTCACTTCGTTTCGGATTAGGACGTTTCACAACTGATGAGCAGATTGATTATACCATCGAAGCTGTAAAAAATACAGTTACCAAACTTCGCGAAATGAGCCCACTGTGGGAAATGTTTAAGGAAGGGGTAGATATTAACGCTATTGAGTGGGCACACCACTAATCGGCATATTTCAAAAACATCATTTACCCAAGGGGTAAGAACAAATACAGAATAGATAAAATAATAATTATGGCATATTCAGATAAGGTTATAGACCATTATACCAATCCTAAGAATGTAGGCACATTGGATAAGGCAAAAACAAATGTAGGTACAGGGCTAGTGGGTGCACCAGAGTGTGGTGACGTTATGCGCCTGCAAATAGAAGTGGATGAAGAAAGCGGACTGATAAGCGATGCCAAATTCAAAACTTTTGGTTGCGGTTCGGCTATTGCGTCTTCCTCATTGGCTACCGAGTGGCTTAAAGGCAAAACAGTAGACCAGGCCCTGGCTATTGACAATATGGATATTGTAGAAGAATTAAACCTTCCCCCGGTAAAAATACATTGTTCAGTATTGGCCGAAGATGCTATTAAGGCGGCAATTAATGACTACCGTGTGAAAAACGGATTACCAGAATTAGTGGCAGAGAAAAGCGTACATTAATATCCTAAGAATTTAGCCCCATAATTTTCAGAATATATTTCAACAGGATTTTCAAAAGTGATTTTGGTTATCTTTTGAATTATGAAGGCTAAGTACTTTTGAATAAAAATACAGGTGAAATGATATATGTAAGTGACAAAGCAAAAGAAAAGGTTGACAAACTGAGGACGGAGAGCGGCCTTGGTGATGAATATTTTTTGCGCGTAAGTGTAATAGGTGGTGGGTGTTCAGGATTGTCTTACAAGCTCGATTTTGATAACGAATTACAGCCCCGCGACCAGGAATTTGAAGACCAGGGCGTGAAGCTGGTTACCGACCTGAAAAGTTTTTTATACCTCTGCGATACTACCCTCGATTTTTCGGACGGGTTGAATGGCAAGGGTTTCCATTTCAGTAATCCCAATGCGAGCCGCAGTTGCGGTTGCGGCGATAGTTTTGCCGTATAACGCATCCCTGGGGATAATCCCTTGTTCATTTTTGTGATTTATAGTGAGAGACCGGCTTAGGCCGGTTTTTTTTATTTAGTTTATCAGTACATTTGAGTTAGTAACAAATAAAGAAATGAAAATAACACTTAAGGATTTTGGACCAATATCACATTTTGAATTCGACCTAGAGAAGGATTTGCATGTGGTATTTGGCAAGAATAATATAGGAAAGTCTTATGCAATAACGGCAGTTTATTTGATTTTGAAGAATTTGATGCTGGAGCGAAAGAATAGCCAAAATCGTCCATTTATGGCTTATTTAGAATCTATATTTAATGCAAAAATCGAAAACAGCACAGAAGCCGTTCCTAATTTTTCAGATGACATTAGTAAAACCTTTGGTGGGATATTGGCAGGCAATTTTTGCCGCACATTCAGTTCGTCATTAAACAACTCATTTATATCAATCAGTAAACTCTCAAATAAAAGATCTTTGCATGAACTTCAGATTATTTTATCATTCAATAATTATGAAGTAGAGTTAGCCTCAAATGAACAATGGGAAGCAATATTTGTGAAAAGCTCATCGATACTAGATGACATTTTCATAACTATAGAGTCTAGTGGTTCGAATGAAGAAAAATACAACTTAAGTTGCAGCAAAGGTACTTTTAAAGGAATCAGTATAATTGATTGCTTAAACAGCCTATTTGAGTATTTGGTATTTTCTGAAATTAACAACATAGAAAAATTGTATTTCTTCCCAACCTCACGTGCAGGCTTGTACCAGGTACTTAGTAATTTCGGATTGATATTTGCAGAGTTATCAAAAAACAGAAATTCATTATCCACTAAAACTTTTGAATTCCCCAGCATTACAGAGCCTATTGCTGATTATATTGCTGAAATATCATCACTAAGTAGTAATACAAAGTCGGAATTTAATGATTTTGCAACACTACTTGAGCAAGAAATACTGAATGGCACCGTTCATTTTAATGATGAAAATAAAAAACTCTATTACAAACCAAACTATGTTGATGTCGAACTAGATTTATCATTTACTTCTTCAATGGTTGCGGAGGTATTACCAATTGTGGCTTTATTGAAATTTGCCATAAAAAAAGATGGCAGTGACAGACAAAGCATCCTATTCATTGAAGAACCAGAAGTACATCTTCATC
>CAIWHI010000701.1 GCA_903912435.1 uncultured Bacteroidota bacterium
CATTGAAATTCAACTGTTGCCAATCGCCATAGGTAGTGAGGTATTGGGTGGTGATGTTTCTTTTTAATTCCTGCTCATTTATTTTTTGGGCAATTTTAACTGAATCATTAAGTATAGAGTAACTCTTTGATTGCTCATTGATGTTTTTTTTGCCTACAAAAGTTTTATTTACATTAACTACATCAGTAAATGAAGCAATGTTAGATAGAGCAGGGTCGTAACCAAATCCTTGGAGCACAGGAGCCAGCGTATTAGAAGCAATGCCACTAACCTGAGGTTGGTAGGTAGCCCTTAATCGTTGACTATCAATAGTATTAGATAAGATTTGGTTATTGAAGTCTTTTAATAATGGGCTATTGGCAAGGGCTGTATTGATGTAATAATTTAGGTTTTTGTTTTGAGCATAGACTAAGTTGGCCATGCAACAACAAATAATTAAGCAAATAAAAATTGCTTTTATTTCCTGCACTAATTTCATTAATGCAAATTAAGGTAATGATTCTGTAGGAATTTTGAATGGATTAGTCCGAATGCAACATTAACAGACACAATTGCCATTATATTTTTATTACCTCAAGTTTGTCGGGGCAAATGGCTAGTAATTCGGTAATGTTCCTATTTAGTATTGGGTGATTAAAAGTTGGAGCAATTTCAACTAGTGGCACAAGGGTAAATCTACGATCCTGTAGGTAGGGGTGGGGTATTATTAGGTTTGAGAGTTCAAGTATGGTTTGGTCATAAAAAAGTATGTCAATGTCTATGGTTCTAGCTCCCCATTTTATCTCCCGTTTTCTGCCCAGGCTAATTTCTATAGCCAATATTTCATTGAGTAATTCTAATGGCGAAAGGAGCGTGTCAAGAGCCAATACCAAATTCAGAAAGGTAGGCTGTTCATTAATGCCCCAGGCGGCGGTTTCGTAAATAGCAGATGTTTTAGTTATAGAGCCACATTTAGTATCAATTTGGTTAGTTGCTTGTTGAAGCCAATCCTTGCGGTTGCCAATATTACTGCCCAGTGATAGGTATGCTGTATTCATTTCCGGCAAAGGTAAATTCAATCTGGAATTTGGATAGGTAATTTTATGCAAAGATTGAGTTGGTTATAGGCATAGTAGTTTGCGATTTTGATGGTTTTAGAATCAGAATTGTGATAAAAGATTAACCCCGGCCAATGGCCGGGGTTAAGTTCTATGGTACGGTTTAGATTTGGCATAGCGAAACTATTACTTTGTGAAAGAAGTAATAAGGGGGATTAAGCTCCTTCGTATGCTCCCTTATAGCCTATTGGGCCTTCATTAGCATAAGTACATGTGCCATTGTTGTTCTTAATATCAAGAGCGTGAATGCGCTGGTTGTCGCGGCCACCAATTAACCACTGGCCTGCTGGGTGCCATGGAGCATTATTGCCACCCCACTGGTTTGTAACATTATAGGTATTACCCATTACCCATTTAGCTGTAACACCTATTGGGCCTTCACCTGCATATTCCATTGCGCCTGTAAGAGTATGGCCATCACCTGAAAGATTAATGAAATTAACACCTTGATTGTCACGTGAAGTTAAAATCCATGTGCCACCAGCATGCCAAGGAGCAGTATTGCCACCCCATTGATTCTCAACATTATCATGTTGTTTTGTAGTATGGTTACCTTTGAAACCAATTGGTCCTTCGCCTGCATAGGTGTTAGTTCCAAATAAGTTAAGGCCATTGTCATTTGATGTTACATGTAAAGCTACACAACGTTGGTTATCACGAGCACCGATTACCCAATGACCACCATAGTGCCAAGGAGCTGAACTTCCACCCCATTGGTTTTCAGTAGCGTAGGTATTGCCACAGATTAACGTAGCCTTGAACCCAATTGGACCTTCACCATGATAAGTGATAGTGCCATGGAAGGAGTGACCATTGTCAGATGAGCTAATCTCAATTGCAGTCAAACCTTGATTGTTACGATAACCTAAAACCCAGGCGCCGCCTTCGTGCCATGGAGCCTGATCGCCACCCCATTGATTTAATACATGATAATTGTACATAAAAAAGTGAAAAAATGTTGTTGATTTCCTACTCATTTATTTAGGCTTTTCGGATTCCGCCCCTGCTTTTAACGCCTGTGCAGTCAGGCCCGTTATTTTTAAGTGGTTTCAGAACTCCACCGTTTGCAAACTTTATATTAAGGATTGTTAGTCCAAGTTGTTTATTGTGATAACAAATTTATACTATTAATTAATAATTTTATGCTGATTAATAATAGATAACAATTTGGTAAATTACCTACTACTAATAGACATGATAAAAGTATTTATTATTACTTTCCAATGGAATATAACTATTGTTGTATTTTTATAAACTGATGCAAAATTATATTGGCATCTTTTCTTGCGCAAGGGTATTTTCACTGATTTGGCAGGGTATTATGTACGTAGGCAAAAAGGTGTTTTCACTGCAATATTTAAAGTGTGTTTTTTCTAATTGTTGAATGATTGTATGTTTGTAGATTGTTATAAATGAATGCCTCAATGGGTGACATAGACTTTGACAATAGAAGTGGAATTTAAGTTGGTGGCATAAAAGGTTATTTGAAAAGAGTGTGATGTTGTGTTACTCCTTGTATATTTTAAAGTGTATTTCTAACATTGTTATGCTTTTTTAGATGACAATAAAAAAAAGCAGGCTTTCCTTTTGTAGGAAAGCCTGCTTTTTTTAACTATGCAGTTGGTTTAAGCTATATTCTTTCAAGAATTACAGCATAGCCTTGACCAAGGCCAATACACATGGTAGCCAAGGCATACCTTTTTTGTTGTTTCTTTAATTCAAGGGCAGCAGAATAGATAATCCTTGCACCCGACATGCCTAAAGGGTGACCAATAGCAATAGCACCACCATTAGGATTGATGCGTGGATCATCATCTTTCATCCCAAGTTCGCGAATGCAGGCAAGGCTTTGGGCGGCAAATGCTTCATTGAGTTCAATAATATCTATATTGTCAAGTGTTAAACCGGCTTTAGCCAATGCGTTTCTGGTAGCACCTACTGGGCCTATTCCCATAATGCGGGGTTCTACACCTACTACGGCTGAACTCACTATTCTGGCTATTGGCTTCAAATTGTATTTCTCAACAGCCTCACCTGATACCACATACAATGCTGCCGCACCATCATTTAGTCCTGAAGCATTGCCTGCTGTAACTGTTCCGGCCTTATTGAATGATGGTTTTAATTTGACTAATATTTCAAGGGTGGTAGTTGGTTTAATGAATTCATCATTTTTGATGAAAGTGGAATCGCCTTTTTTTGATGGGATTTCAACTGGGATAATTTCTTCTGCCAATCTGCCTGATTTCATGGCGGCTGTGGCTTTCATTTGTGAATTAAAAGAAAATTTATCCTGGTCTTCACGGCTGATATGGTACATCTCGGCTAGGTTTTCAGCGGTAATCCCCATAGAATCTGTGCCATACATGGCATGCATTTTGGGGTTTATAAAGCGCCAACCAAAACTGGAATCGAACATCTGTGCATCCTGGCCAAAAGCTGAGGAAGTTTTAGAAATCACCCATGGGCCACGGGTCATATGCTCTACACCACCGGCAACAAATACATCACCATCCCCTGCTTTAATTGCTCTTGATGCAGCTATAACAGCCGACATACCAGAGGCACATAGGCGATTAATGGTTTCACCCGGAACAGTATAGGGGAGTCCGGCTAATAATAAAGACATACGGGCCACATTCCTGTTATCATCACCAGCCTGGTTCACACAGCCCATGATTACATCATCAATTGCTTCGGCAGGTATCGATGGGTTTCTTGCTACCACTTCCTTTATTACCAGTGCCGCTAAATCATCGGCCCTAACTGTAGATAATACACCTTTTAAGTTGCCAACCGGGGTGCGGACGCCATCTATTATATATGCTTCTTTCATTTGTTCATTTTTGCGTGGGTGTCAGATTGACCTTTTAAACGGTGCAAAGTTATGGCTAATTGGGACAATTTTATTGGTGGGGTAATGTATGTGTGAGGACTGCCCCTTTTAATTGTCAAGATTCCTCTTTTTTATTGGTAATTGTAAACCCGAAGGGTTGATATTATTGTAGAACCAGATATCCCCAAGCTTTAAAACCCTGGAGGGGTGATATTATCTCGTCATATGTGAAATAATATCACCCCTCCGGG
>CAIWHI010000702.1 GCA_903912435.1 uncultured Bacteroidota bacterium
TATATGTCATCTCCTTCTTCATCTTCAGTTCGTCTTCGTGTTCATCTTCTCCTTCTTCTTGTTCTCCTTCTTCGTGTTCATCTTCTTTTTCTTCTTCTCTTTCGTGTTCATCTTCAGTTCGTCTTCTTCTACTGCTTAATCCTTCATTTATTTCCTTGTCTCCCAATGGGGAATATTTGTATGCCTGTACCGAGTCCCAAACCGTCGGTGCAGGAAGTGTTACAGCTTTTTCATTTGATACTGCATCTGCACAATTATCTTATATCAATAGCCAGAGAAGTGAAGGGGAGAATCCAGTTTATTTGTCTGTTGATAAAACCGGGAAGTGGCTGGTGAATGCCAATTATACCGAAGCTAGTGTATCAGCTTTTCCTATAGCTGCGGATGGCTCCATATTACCACTAACCCAGAGAATCAGTTTCAGGGATAGTAGCATTAACCAGAAACGGCAGGATAGGGCGCATATTCATGCAGTAGTTTTTTCACCAAACGATGACTATATCTTTTTTCCGGATTTGGGTGCTGATAAAATTCGCTGTTATGCTTTTGATGGTTCCACTACGCAGCCTTTGAAACCTGCTTATTATCGTTATACAAAGACCTACCTTGGTAGTGGTCCACGGCATATGGTTTTTCACCCCAATGGCAAGTTTTGTTATTGTATAGAAGAAATGGGAGGGGCAATTGAGGCTTTTAAATATTTTGATAGAACGCTCGATTCATTACAGCGAATATTTTATCATAAAAAAGGAAGGCGCAAACAATACAGCGGTGCCGATATTCACATTACGCCTGATGGCAAAATGCTAATAGCTTCAAACCGTGCCAAAGAAAATGCCCTCTCCCTATTCTCTATTGACCCTAAAACAGGGTATCTAACATTAATAGGTAAAGTTTCCACCCATGGCGACCACCCCCGAATGTTTGCAATTAGCCCTGATGGGAAATTTGTAATTGTAGCCAATCTACTAAGTGGTAATTTGGTGGTTTTTAAGCGGAATTTGAAAGATAATACTTTGGAATATACAGGGGTTTCTATAGATATTCCTGGAGCTTCATGTGTACAAATTAGAAGGTATTAATATGATGAGATTGGTTTTGATAGTGCTTTTGGCGGTGATTGGTTTTGAATCCAATGGGCAGGCTTGCCTTGTGGTTGCAGATAGTATCAGGCGGGAATTTAAAATTCCTGAATTGGGGTATGCCGTGGTAAGTGCAGACTCAATTCTGGAAATGAGGGTGGTTGGTGAGGAAAAGGTAGGTTCCGGGAGGGTAGCCATCCTCACAGATAGGTTCAGGATAGGCTCAAATACCAAGGCAATAACAGGCTTTATTGCTGCCCAAATGGTGAAAATAGGGCTGCTAAAATGGGATACGAAATTCTTTGACCTCTTCCCAGAAATGAAAGCAGGCAGCCGGAAGGATTACCATAATATCACCTTATTACAAGCACTCTCATTCAGGACAAAATTGCCTAAATACACTTATACTAATGCTGTGCCTGTAAAAAGCCAATTTTATGGTAATGAGGAAGAGCAAAGAATGCAGTTTGCAAAATGGATGTTCAGCCAACCAACCCAGCATACTAAGGATACAATGGGCTATACCAATTTGGGCTACCTGGTCGCCGAATTAATGATGGAAAAAGCATCAGGCAAATCTTACAAGGAGTTGGTAAAGGAATTGAATGGTTTGCTGGGTACTAATTTCGGATTTGGAAGGCCTTCGACAGGAGATACTTTACAGACCTATGGTCATGATAGTTTGCTGAGACCAGAGGATGGCAAATATGATTATAAATTGGAATGGCTACTTGCTGCCGGAAATATCAATGCCACCTTGCCCGATTACGTGAAATTCATCCAGGAACAATTAAAGGGTCTGCAAGGCAAATCCAAATTATTCACCAAAGAGGAGTATAACTTTCTCCATTTTGGCTTGCCTGTGTTTTCAATTGGCTGGTTTTGTGATAAGGACGATGATGGGCATATATTTTCACACAATACGGGTAATCCAGGTACTTTCCTTACTTCGGTTTATGTGTATAGAGATATTGACAGGGCATACATCTTATTATCAAACGTACAAAGCGCCTCTGCGGAAAAAGGACTTGATTGCCTGTTTGACCTTTTATTTGATAGGTATCAGAAATAGTGTGGTACTTTATTCCAAATCTCCCCATTTCAATCTCAAGCTATTGCTCACTACAGATACCGAACTCATAGCCATGGCCGCCCCGGCAATCATCGGGTTAAGTAAAAAACCATTAATAGGGAAGAGTAATCCTGCCGCAATGGGTATGCCTATTATATTATAAATAAAAGCCCAAAA
>CAIWHI010000703.1 GCA_903912435.1 uncultured Bacteroidota bacterium
CCATCATTACTACCCTGCGAATATTGGCTTGCCTTTGCTTTTTTTGGTGACAAGACGGTAAATGACAAAGGTGAATGTGGCGCCGGTATTGGGGCCATCGCTGGTGGCTATGAGTTTGGCCCCGTGCTTTTCAACTATTTTTTTACTTAGGTAGAGTCCAAGACCGGTGGAGGATTCGCCATGGGTGCCTTTGCGGCCTGTGGTTGTAAAACGGTCGAATAGTTTATCTATGTCCTCACTTTTAAAACCTATTCCCTCATCTATTATGGATAAGGAAATTTTTGTGTCCTCCTGGGTAGCAACAATATTGATGGTTTTCCCCTCGGGGGAGAATTTTATGGCATTACCCAATATGTTCCTGAATGCCTGGGTAAATAAATCGGGCTGCACATTGATGTAGAGGGTGTCGCTTACTGAGATATGAGTGCTTAGGTTTTTTTCAGAAGCAGCAAAATCAAAGAAGCTCACTGTTTCGCTTACCAACCTGTGCACATTTACATTGATATAGGTGAATGCGCGGTTATCATCCTTGAGCATCAGTAGGATGTTTTCGAGCATTCTGAGCAATCCCTTGCATTCATTGGTAATGTAGTTGGTGTATAAATCCTTGTTTTCGGCATCATCTCTTACCAGATTACTTAGGCTTAGTATCCTTCCCACCGGGCTACGCATGTCATGGGAAAGAAGGTCTATCATGTCGCTTTTTTCAGATATCAGGCTGTCGAGCTGGGTGATGGTGGTTTGAATATTGGCGAGGAGAATACCAGCTTCATCCTTATACCCGGTTGGCAATTCGGGTATAACCCTGGTGGTAATATAATCTTCCAGTGCTTTTTTTGCCATTATCAAAGGGCTTACCATTTTGTTGAACAGGTAAATGGTTATGAAACTGGCTGCTACTAAGGAGATTAGTGCAAAAATGGACAAGGGTTTCAGCGGCAAATGAATGACCTTGCTGCGGGCCAAAAAAATGACTACCAATTCGGCTACTGCCAATAGCAACAGGGGCATAACAACGAAGAAAAACTTCATTGCATAATGCTTATCAGCCCCCGGCAGCTTTGATAAAAAATGATAAATTTTCATTGCCTCAGGAGATAAAACTAGATAAATAAAATCAGCAAAAGCTATTATTTAACAATACGATTACATAATATTTACATTTCGCAAGTTAAACACCTATAAGAAGCTCACTTTAAATTAATTGTGTTTTTCCGCGAATAGTGGAGATTGAGTTAGCGGGGATGTAATTGGGGGCTTAACTGTGAATCATTATTATTTGTGTAGAGTAATAACTTGTATATTTGTATTAAAATAGGGGCCATGAATGTATTGGTTATAGACGATAAATCGTATGTGGTAGTGCCTGAAAAAAGCTATCAGGAGTTGCAAAAACTGGCGGCGTTAAAAACGAGACCTGAAAAATTGCTTTCTGTAGAAGAAGCAAGGGCACATAGCAAAAAATTAATCAACAAATGGGCTGACGGCAAATAACCGTTAAAGAATCGGTAGCAGAAAGTATAGCTGAAATAGCCTGGTATATTGAATCTAAGGGGCATATTTTAGCTGCCGAAGCATTTACTGATGAGGTTTATGATTTTTTATTAAAAATGTCAGACTCACGGAGAACTCATGCAATATGTAGTGATCCTTCCAGAGCGTTATTGGGCTTCAAATGCATCCCATTTAAGAAAAAATATACAATTGTTTTTCTTGAGACTATTGATGAAATTGTAGTTTGCGAGTTCCTTCCTTCGAAAAATATTCATTGGTAATTTATTGTAAAGATCTAAAG
>CAIWHI010000704.1 GCA_903912435.1 uncultured Bacteroidota bacterium
ATATATTATTGGCTTGGTGATTTTGGCCATGTCATTTTCAAAGAACTTTTGTGCAACAAATTTGTTACTACAAGGGAGAGGGTGCCATACACGGGAGTTTCTGACAGTGATTTTTGAGATGTTTGGGATTGGCCACGTCATTTTCAAAGAACTTTTGGGCAGCAAATTTGTTACTCCAAAGGAGAGGCCTGGGGTGAGACCTCTGAATAGCTATCTATTTTTTCAGCAAGTTCCATGAAAATGAAAACTTCTCATTGGCAGCAGCACTCCCATTGATGTTTAGAAAACTTCCACTTCAAAATGATGCAATTTGCGCCGTTCTAATCACTTAGCTTAATCACATCATTTTCATCTTCACCCATCAGGAAGCTGGCGGCATTGTTCTTCTTTTCTATCACCTTATCCATCCACAACAGTAATGCAGGCAGGAGGGTGAGGTTGGTAATCATCGCCAACAATAAGGTAATGCTGGTTAAATACCCCAATGCCTTGGTACCATCAAATTGCGACATGATAAATACTGCAAACCCAGCTATAAGAATAAGCGAGGTATAAATAATACTCAAACCTGTATCATGAATGGTACGGTGCACGGTATTGGCAATGCTATCATCATTTTGTGCCAGTTCCTGCTTAAAATTCACCAGGAACCTAATCGTAACATCAATTGTGATACCCAGGGCCACACTGAATATCAATACAGTAGAAGGTTTCATCCTGATACCACACCAGCCCATAAGGCCGGCTGTAATGAGCAGGGGCACTATATTCACCACAATAGATATCAGCAATATCCTCCACGACCTGAACAAGGCTATCATACACCCGAAAATAATCAGGAAGGCCAGAATAAGGCTATCCCTAAGACTGTTCACAATAAACTTACTCCCCTCAAGAAAGGTAATACTGGTACCAGTAAAAGTTACCGTGTATTTCGATGTATCAAAAAGCCTGTTAACTTCCGGCCTAATACTATCTAACAATAATGGTAGCCTGCGTGAACCAATATCTGCCATACTCACACTAATACGTGCCTTTTGCTTGGTGCTATCTATAAAAGAGTGCATCAGTTTGTTGAACATGCTGTTCTTTTCGCCCTTACCGGTGCGTAGGTAGGGCATAATAAATGCCGCCTGTATAGGATCCTCAGGCACCAGATAATTGGCTGTATCACCGCCGAAATAGGCCTGGTTAGCGAATTTTATTGCCTCAGTTATTGCCAATGGCCTGCCTATCTCAGGAAAGGTTTCGAGGTAGCGCGACAATTTATCCATCTTACCCAGCACTTCAAGTGATAGTACGCCGTTTTTCTTACGGGTATCCACTACTATTTCCAATGGCATTACCCCCTTGAAATTACTCTCAAAGAATTTAAGGTCCAAAGATATCCTGTCTTCCTTAGGTAGATCATCGACTATGTGGGCATCATTGCGCAACCTGGTAAGACCAATGACCGAAAATACAACCACTATTATGGTAAATCCATAAATCACCGGCTGGTGGTTAAATACCCAGTGGGTGATTTTAGATAAAAGATTATTCATCCAAGCCCTTTCCAGGTACTTGGTATGGCGCACATTAGGTGGTGGCAGGAAGCTAAAGAAAGCCGGAATAAATACCAGAGAAATAAAGAACAGCCCAAGGATATTGATACCTGCTACCAAACCAAATTCTTTTAACAATACACTCTTGGTAAAGAAAAACACCCCGAAACCTATAGCCGCTGTAAGGTTGGTAAAGAAGGTTACAATACCCATCCTATCCACCATGCGAAGCAGGGATTTCATCTTATTGGGGTTACGGTAATATTCATAATGGTACCTGTTGAGCAGGTAAACGCAGTTAGGAATACCTATTACCACTACCAGTGGCGGGATAAGGGCAGTAAGCAGGGTGATTTTATATCCCAGTAATACAATTGTACCTATAGACCAGATAACACCAATAGCCACAACAAGCATTGATGCTAGTACAGCCACAAAAGCACGGAAAAACAATACCAGGATTACAGCAGTAAGTATAAATGACAAAATAAG
>CAIWHI010000705.1 GCA_903912435.1 uncultured Bacteroidota bacterium
CAGGTCCTCCACATCGTCCCTGGTTTCGCCTGGGAAACCAGCTATAAGGGTAGTTCTAATACATATACCCGGCACTATTTCGCGCACATTACCTATTAGGTCTACTATTTCCTTACGGGTTATCTGCCTTTTCATCGCCTTTAGCATCGGGTCTGAAATATGCTGCAGGGGCATGTCGAGGTAATTGCAAATGTTTTCACGCTCGCGCATTACATCTAAAATGTCCAAAGGAAACTTATGTGGGTAGGCATAGTGAAGCCTTATCCAGGTAAGCCCTTCAATGTCTGATAAATGTTTAAGAAGATCGGATAGGGCACGTTTTTTATAGAGGTCAAGACCATAGTAGGTAAGTTCCTGGGCAATGAGCATAATTTCTTTAACACCCATTTTTACCAGCCTTTTGGCCTCTATAACTATTTCTTCAATTGATTTTGAAACATGGCCACCCCTCATTAATGGTATTGCACAAAATGAGCAGGTGCGGTTGCAACCCTCAGCTATCTTCAGGTAGGCATAGTGTTTTGGGGTGCTCAATAGTCTTTCGCCAACAAGTTCGGCCTTATAATCGGCATTGAACTGTTTCAGCATTTGTGGTAACTCCATGGTGCCAAACCAGGCATCGACCTCAGGTATTTCGTCGGTAAGTGTTTGGCGATACCTTTCGCTAAGGCAACCTGTAACATAAACCTTATCGAGCTTGCCGGCACGCTTCAGTTCCACCTGTTCCAGTATGGTATTTACACTTTCTTCTTTTGCTTTATCTATGAAACCACATGTGTTTACCACCACTATATTGTGGTCGCGCTTGCGGTTTTCGTGAATTACATTGATTCCATTAGCAATCAGTTGTCCACCAAGTGCTTCACTGTCTACCATGTTTTTGGAGCAGCCAAGGGTAATAATGTTTACCTTATTTGTTTTGAGTGTTCTGGTTTTCAAAATGCAAAAGTGGAAAAATGAAAGTATGCGTGTTTAAAAAACTATTTATCAGATTATCCTTATTTCTTCCTCATGAATATCCTTACCGGTACTCCACTAAAATTGAAGTGGCTCCTTAGTTTGTTCTCCAGAAAGTTTTTGTAGGGTTGCTTCACAGCATCGGGGTGATTAGCGAAAAATGCAAATGATGGAACGGCAGTAGGTACCTGCTGCAAGAATTTGATTTTTATAGCATAGCCACGAGAGAATGGCGGTGGGTAGCGCTCAATTTCCTTCAGCATTATTTCATTTAATACAGATGTTGTGATTCTCCTTTGTCGGTTTTCAAACACCTCCAATGCTTTTTCCATACCCTGGAAAATTCTGGTTTTATCAGTAGCCGAAATAAAGATTACCGGAACATCGGTAAATGGTTCCAGCTTTTCCTTCAGGTTTTTCTCGTAGTCGCGGGCAGTATTGGTTTCCTTTTTCACAAGGTCCCATTTGTTAACCAATATCACGACACCTTTTCCTTTTCCTGTTGCCAAACTGAATATGCTTACATCCTGGGCTGTAACACCTACCTCAGCATCTATGATCAACATACATACATCGGCCTCATCCATGGCCTTAATAGCCCTGATTACAGAGTAAAACTCCAAATCTTCGTGAACGTTTTTCTTTTTACGGATACCTGCGGTGTCAATTAGAATAAATTCCTTACCAAAAAGCTTGTAATGGGTATGGATAGTATCCCTGGTGGTACCTGCAATATTGGATACAATAGTCCTTTCCTGACTTACCAGGGCGTTCAACAAGGTTGATTTGCCTGCATTAGGCTGACCAATGATTGCAAATTTTGCCATTGGGTTACCGTCTTTGTCAAGGTCATTTGGGGTGGCATCTTCTACTATGTAGGATACCAGTTCATCTAATACCTCACCGGTGCCACTACCTGAAATTGACGAAACCATAAATGTTTTGTCAAAACCTAGTGCATAGAACTCAGTGGCATATAGTGCCCTTTCCTGATTATCTACTTTATTTACAACGAGTAAAACCGGCTTGGTGGAACGGCGTAATAAAATGGCCATATCCTCATCCTGTGAAGTAATACCTGTTGTGGTGTCACAAATAAATAAAATCAGGTCGGCCTCATCAATGGCTATCTGAACTTGTTTTGCAATTTCTACTTCGAAGATATCAGAAGTATGGGCAACAAAACCACCCGTATCAATAACGTTGAAAGTTTTGCCACACCAGTCTGCTATACCATATTGACGGTCGCGGGTTACACCGCTTTGGTCGTCAACAATGGCTTTGCGCTGTTCCAGCAAACGATTAAATAATGTTGATTTCCCAACATTAGGCCTGCCTACAATAGCAACAGTAAAACCTGGCATGATATAAATTTTGATTTGAACGTGCAAAGGTACTTGTAAATAGGCATAGAATAGGCTTTTAGCTCCATTAAGATTGTTAAAATGGGTGGGTTTAGCTTGGTTTTAGGGGGTATTTCCTTATATGCTGCTTTATTTTGCAGTTAAAATTAGTCGCGGATTCGTATTTATGCCAGATTTGCTCCAAGCAAACTATCATTATGAACCTGCAATTGTCCTCATTCACTAATTCCAATTAACTTTGGGCAACACTTTTGGCTATGTATTCATTGAAAAATAAGGTTATAGTTATTACCGGGGGCAGTTCTGGTATTGGCAAGGCATTGGTTGATTTATCTTTGGCACGGGGTGCGAAGGTTGCTGTATGTGCCCGTAATTTAGCCAAGTTGGAAAGCCAATTCAAAGCAGGAGATAATTTGTTTTGTTTTAAGGCCGATGTGAGTGTTGAAGCTGATTGTGAGGTTTTTATTAAGGCAGCTTCAAAGAAATGGGATGGGATAGATGTGCTTATTAATAATGCAGGTATAAGCATGCGTGCATTATTTGATGAAGCTCAACTGCCGGTAATAAAAGAACTGATGGATATAAATTTTTGGGGTTCAGTATATTGTACAAAATTTGCTTTACCTTATATCATTAAAAATAAGGGCATTATCAGTAGTGTAT
The DNA here is from genome assembly GCA_903912435.1 of uncultured Bacteroidota bacterium. Lineage (GTDB taxonomy): Bacteria > Bacteroidota > Bacteroidia > Chitinophagales > Chitinophagaceae > Nemorincola. The sequence continues at coordinate 2,985 of CAIWHI010000705.1, forward strand.
CCTCAATTGCCGGATATAGGGGGCTGCCTGCCAGAACCGGGTATTCCGCATCAAAATTTGCATTGAATGGCTTTATGGAGGCATTGCGCACCGAATTACTGCATACAGGTGTGCATGTAATGTGGGTGGCACCTGGCTTTACTGCTTCAAATATCCGTAACGTAGCCCGTAGCAGTGATGGTACCGCCCAGGCTGAAACTCCACTTGATGAAAATAAACTGATGAGTGCCGAAGAATGTGCCCGCAGAATTTTAGATGGAGCCGAACACAAAAAGAGGACTATTGTGATGACTTCACAAGGCATTTTGGCAGTGTGGCTAAATAAGTTATTTCCGGCATTTGCAGATAAAATGGTTTATAAGCATTTCTTGTCTGAACCGGGTTCGCCGCTACAGAAGTATGAAAAACAGGTGTGAAGGGCAGGAGCATGCGATACCAATAAAAAATCCTGCCTTGTAGCAGGATTTTTTATTGGTAAATTTTGATATTAATTATTCTACAATTCCATAGATGATTGTCTCGTAGGCAAATACTGTATAATGCCCCAGGTAGAATTTATAACCCAGATTTAGTGAGTCAATAAATTGGGGTATTTCATAAAAGTCTACGTTTTTATGATAAACTGCAATTGCAAGCTTTGGTTTAAATTTCTTTATAGTTTCAACAGAACCTTTTAATGCCCTTAGTTCCACACCCTCAATGTCCATTTTGATGAAATCAACCTTAGATAGGTTTTTTTCCTTAATCAGAGTGTCAATAGTTTTTGTTTTTACAACGGAGTTGTCGCTGCCCAAAGGTTCAAAATCAATCCTACTGGCCGGACCATCATCAATATAATACATCTTAATATTATCCTCATCAAAGATAGGATTAGGTACTAGTTCTATATTATTTTTAAG
>CAIWHI010000706.1 GCA_903912435.1 uncultured Bacteroidota bacterium
ATTCCGATAGCCTTGGAAAAACTCAAAGAGAACCTATTTGCCGAAGGAGATTTATATCCTGGTGACTTATTGAAAAGCGTCCTTACCTCTAGAATGGATTTTTGGAACAGCAATCCTACTTTAAAAATGGAATTGATCAGTATCTATAAAGCCCAAATAAGTCTTGACTGGGGCGATGAAATAAGTGAAAGCAGTATTTCGAAAACTAGAAAGGCATTTGATGCGTTCGTTTAATTTAGGGTTCCCTAAAAATTCACATATACCAAGTGGGTATAAAGTGGAGGGCAAGGACCTACAAGGCATTCTACTGTTTCAGCTACTTTTATCAGTCCTTTTTCGCTCCAATATTCAGTGAGGTAATTTGATTCTAGTTTAATGCAATTAAAGGTGCCGGCTTTTGTGGTAACCTTTACATATTTGTCCCATTGTTTCATTATCCGGTAAGATGATGTTGTTGTAAATACAGGTTCCCAGGAAGTACCTAATGTTGCAGGGAATTTAAGTTCTAAAAAGGTAGCATCAGGGTATAATAAAGAATCCCTCAACCCGAAATCTGGAGAAATGGGGCCGGTAAGACCAAAGGAGTAGGCAAAGGTCCAATTGGTTGCTAAAAGGTGTAAACCGTCGGATAGGTTGGCATAATACATATTGCCTATAAAACCAGAATTGGTCTTGGTAACCTTAAATGCAGCCATTCCACCTATGGTTGTGTCTTTTACTACTCTTATGGTATCCCCATTATCGTATACCCACATATGTCCTACTATCAATGGGAAGCTGTTCAATTGGACAGCAGGCCCCGGTACATCAGTTTCATATCCATTAGGGTCGGTGCTGGTAAGAGGCATTTTTGTCCTGCACGAGGTGGAAACCAAAGCTACCAGCATTAAGGAGCATATCATAAGGTGTTTCATAGCTATATAACGCATATTGTAGTGTTTTATTATGGTGGAAACATGTAATTTATATGCTAAATTATGAAATTGCCATTAGTTAAGTGATGACCTTATTTGTTTTGAAGTTTCTTTAAGCCAATTGATATTTTGCAACATCAAGGTAAATGATACGCTGCGGTTCCATTTATTTTTATTGCCGAAGGTATTGGTTACATAGTTCTGGTAATCATTACTCATGATTATTGGGATATATACATTCAAAACATTTTTGGCTAAAGCAATTTCTACCCCACCATCATAAAGTAGGGTGCTGGAACTGGCATTTGATATACTTGGTGTTGCATTGGGTATCAGCCCTACATCAAAGAATAACCTGATAGGCAATAATTTGAGGCGGGGTAGGTCGGTTTCCAGGTTCAGAGTGGCCATCCAGTTGTCGCTACGGCTCACATTGCCATATACGGGAACTTTAAAGCCTCCTTCCTGTATGGAAATTTGTTCTGAGTAATGGCCATTAATATCGTTGCGGTTATAGTATGTGCCATCGTAGAGATAATCGTTTTTGCCGCTGTAGCTCGAATTCAATTGGTAAATAGAAGTAACCGCAAGGTCGTTGGTGATAGGGAAGTATTTACCTACAAACCCTCGCACATAGAGGGCCTTGTTTTTGATGTTGTAGTTGATTTTTATTTTTCCCTCTGCGCTCAACTTAGCAAAGTCGGCACCCATCTGGCCTTCAATATTGAAGCTGAATGGATTGTAGGTGCGGCGATTATCATGGCTATAACGAATCAGACCATAATAATTTGTAGCTGAAACCGATGTGGCTTTGCCAAGGCTTATATGTCCTGCGTCGTAGGTGTCTTTGGTAATGCTATAACCCTTCAATAGCAGGGTGCGAATAACCGGGCTTTGCGCATCATGCTCATGGAAGGTGAAGGTAATAGATGGGGCTATTTTGGTATAACGGTTGTAGTATTCATCTTTAAGCCCCATTGATGGTTCGTAGTCATGGAAAGATTTTCCGTCTACCTGTAATATTACCTCCTTAAACTTCCTACGAGGGAACCATACATAGCCTATTGACCCTGCACCAGTAATTTGCTGGCTAGCAAAACCATACATAGGCACAAGTGCAAAGCGGAATCTGTTTTCAGGAACAGTAAGATTATGAAAAACCAGGCCAAGCATAAAGCCGTCGTAATGGTTGGCACCTATAGCCGGTGCAAAATAGAACTGTATTTTATTACTCTCATTGAAACCTATAAATGGCCTCATCTTTAAGCCGAAATTGTGTATCAGGGCATGGCGTTTCCAGGCATTGTTGGCGGGTACCACATCTGGTGTGGCATTGTCAATTTTTATCTTGGTCCAGTCGGTAGTAGCAAGGGTGATGGTGGTTTTCCTGGCAAAAGCCCCGGCCCAGCCTGATGAAATGATGCTATCTTTTGAGTAGGCATTAATCATTACCGGTAGACTTATGCCCGATTTGTTCTTGATGGTCACCTCTGTATTATTGCCATTGATACGGGCTTTGGTAATTTTAAAATCAATCTTATGGTCGGTTTGTAACAATGTATCAAAAAACCATCCCAAAGATTTTGGGGTATTCTTTTCCATTATTTTCCTGAAATCCTCGGGGTAGGGGTGGTGGAAATGCCATGTGTCGAAATACTCCTTCATGCCCTTGCTGAAATCGGCCTCACCCATATATTTCTCCATCCACCGCATGAAAACTGCAGTTTTGAAATATACATCCAGTCCATAGTTCAGCTTTTTGAATTTGTCTGAAGTTTGTTCTATAGGCTGATCTTCACTGGTGGCCATAAATTCGTATAATATCAGGTTTTCGGTTCGGGCTACTTTATAGTTCTTTATGGTGTCGTGGTCTTTGATGGTTGTTTTTTGTTCGTAAAAACTATTCATGCCTTCATCCATCCAGGCATGGTCGCGCTCATTGCTGCCCAGCATACCATAAAACCAGTTGTGCCCGGCCTCATGTATAATCACGGTCTTCAAATTGTTTTGAGCAGCCTTATCTATAATGGTTACAGTAGGGTATTCCATACCACCACCGGCTTTCATATCGCCTAGTACCGCCTTTATTGTTTTGTATTGGTAAGGGCCTACCCAGCTACCGTAGCAATGAATGGTTTCTTTAAGGTTGTCATTTCCGTGCTTCCATAATTTCTGGTATTGTGGCAGGAAAGCAGTGTAGGTTGTAACCACCAGATTATTACCCGGTGATACAGCCGTGTCTTTTCTTACAATCCAGCGCTTGTCGGCAAACCATGCAAAATCATGCACATTGTCCTCGTGGAAATGGATGGTCTTGGTTTCAGGGGTGCTATAAGGTGTGCTTTTCTTATAAAGGGTGTCTGAGGGAAGGGAATCTTTTGATTTTTTATCCAGCCAGTTATTTTCGGTTTCATCAAGGCAATTGCCTGTAGCCATTACCACATAGTTGGCCGGAAGGGTGATGGCAACGTCATAAGATCCATATTCACTATAAAACTCGCCCTGATCCAGGTAGGAGATTGGGTGCCAGCCTTTGGTGTCATATACTGCGGGTTTAGGAAACCACTGGGATATATAATAGGCCTGGCCCGAATGCCCCATCCGCGAAAAAACCTTGGGTACCTTTACCCTGAATGGGGTGGAAACCACAATTCTCTTCCCTGGGTATAGGGGTGTTTCAAGGTCTATGCGGGCGATGTCAGGTTCGTCCTGGGTTTGGGCAAACTCGGTATATTTGCCATCTACCATAAACTTAAGGCTATCAATAAAGCCGCGGTCTTTGGGCTTGGCATAATAGAAATTGGTATTGCCATTCCTGTCTTGCTGTTTGGCAAAAGGAGTATGGTCATTTAGGTAGGCATTAGGCCAAAGGTGCAGGTAGATGAACTTAAGGGTATCAGGCGAATTGTTGGTATATGTAAATTCTTCAGTAGCATGCAGGAAATGCTTTTTGTCATCTAGAGAAACTTCAATTTTAGTATCTACCCTTTGCTGCCATTTTGGTTGGGCTATAGCCGGGAATGCAGCCAAAACTGCTAAGAAGAGAAAAGATTGCTTCATGCCGCTAAAGTAAGGAACGTTGGTTAAATAAAGTCTACCAGAGGGAGATGTTATTTTTCTTTTATGCAAGGCGTAAAGGCCGCGAATAGCGACCTATTTAAGGACTTTTACAACGCCGCAGAAATGGAAAAGAACAAGCCAAATGGTGGACTTTATTTAATCATCGTTCCTAAGGTAAAAGCTGTGATTGCTTAAATATATGCATGAAAATGAATAACGATAGGTGCATTATATTATTGCAGGTAAGCAGGACTCTTTGCGATACTTTGCCCTAAACTGTAGGATTATAGACCAGATAATGGACTAATAAATATTTTCATATCATAGAAATTTCTCTAAAAACGTTTGTAAGACAGATTTTTTTATTATTTTTCGCCAATGAAACGACTATTACTTTTTACACTTATCCTACTATCGGGTTTGGCGTGTTTTGGCAATGCCTTTTATTTCGGTTTTGATGGTGTTGGTGTCACAACCAAGAATAACTATAACATAGGCTATAGCTATGGTTCTTACCAGTTTAAAGGGGTAGGCAATGGCATAGGTACAGGTGGTATGGAAATATTCCAGCAGTTTAATATTTACTATGATAGGGAAAGGGCTGCCAGCTCGGGTACTAGTGTAAGGTATAACCTCACCTATCGCTTTGTATCTCCAATGATTGTTTGGCAGTTATGCAAATCGGGCCAGGTGCAGGCGTATGCCAATGCAGGTGTGGGTGACCTACAGTCTGGTACTGCAACCCTTAGGAAATGGAATAATGCATCATGGTCTACACAGGGTGCTGCTTATGATAGCCTTGTAGATAAAACATCTACCATTAGCCCCTATGCTGTACGCCTTGGTTTCGGATTTACAGAATATTATCATTTGGGTGGCAATTTCCACTTGTTTTTCAATCAGGATTTTGGATTCCTTGTTACCCCTATTTTGGACGTAGCAGGTGATGATTATAAGAATATGAAAGGCAATGTGGCTCATTTGTTCCAGCCTAGCTATATATCATTAAGGGCAGGTATTGCTATTATAACCCACTCGAAAGAGAATCCGCATCCGTATAGGATTTATTGGTAGTAGAATATTATTTTCATAAACGACAATGCCACATCTTTAGAAGGTGTGGCATTGTCGTTTTTATGAAATGTTGCAGTTTTTTGGTATTTTATAACACAAATCAGATAGTGCCATCCATAGGGCCGTGGTGCCGGATTCTATTATTTCTAACAGTATTTTTTTGATGGTCGTCCGCTTTTTTTAATGCTATTTGTAGCTATTTTTTTAGTAGCCCCGGCATTTATGCCGGGGAGAGGGGATGCAATGAAAATTGGCTTTA
>CAIWHI010000707.1 GCA_903912435.1 uncultured Bacteroidota bacterium
ATACTTCAGTATCGGTATCAGAATTGAAATGGTATCCACGCAATAGAAGAATCTCCTTTATTGCATGAAAATTTTCTATTATCCCATTGTGGATAATAGCCAGATTCCCTGAATTTGAAAGATGCGGGTGGGCATTCCTGTCATTAGGCTCGCCATGCGTAGCCCAACGGGTATGGCCTATACCTATGGTTGCACCTGTTTTGGTCAAGTCAACAATTTTTTCCAGATCGGTTACCTTTCCTGCCTTTTTATAAACAGTCATACCATGACTCAAAAGAGCTACACCGGCACTATCATACCCCCTGTATTCCAGGCGCTTAAGACCCTTAATAATTATCGGGAAAGCTTGTCTGTTCCCTAAATATCCAACAATGCCACACATAGATAAATAATTATTTATTTAGCTTTGAATATACTATTTTCACCTTAGACCTGTAATTTGAATCAGGGTAATTGCCACCTCCTGCAACCAGATGGAAAGCACCATAATAATCGGTAGTACCATTTATACGCAGGTGCAGTGTGTCATTCCCGGCGGCTATAGATGCCATCATCTCACGTGGGAAATCCAATGTAAATGTTCTGTAAATACTATTGAACAAATGCTCATAACCATCAAGTACCTGTAATGGGGTTAAACTTGTTGTAGGATATTGATCGGCTATTAGATAAGAAATCCCAGCTCCTAACCCAGTAGGATAGTTAGCATTTGAGATACCCAAAGAATATAGCTTTTCAGGGGCAAATAAATTTGTTGAGGTATAACCAGGTAGTAAGGTAAGCTGTAGTTCTACCTTATTAATAATACCCTTAGGTAGTTTAGAAATTCCAGGTATCAAAACATCAATGCCTGGACCTGGTGAATTCTGCAAGGCAACAATACTGTCATTAATCTGCGTTGATTTATATAAATTACCTACAGGAAAGTGTGCATAATTTTTAGAAATATTATTAAAATGGGCACATGACGACGAACTAAAATAGTAAGGTTCTATATAAACAGAAGTAGGAGCTTTGTTAGGATGATAATAAACCAGTATGCCTGCCTCTGAGAAAGTATCTGTTCCATCTAGTCTGTAATAAGGCAGAACTGAATTGCTTTGATTTGCATTTGTTGGTTTTATACATACACCATTAAATGCATTTATAAACGCAGCTATTGGGCTACTGGAGTCTAAAGATGCCTGGGCTGACAATAAACGATTCTTTAGTATAGACAAATTTAATGGAATCCTTGCAGAAGGGTAATTAGACTTTATTGTAACTGTAGTAGCAGAAGAATCTTTCATCTTCTTAATATTTACAGCAGACGACGCACTTAATGGGTGTTCCTGATCTAAAGCAGAAGTAGTATAATTATAATAATTAGTGGAAAGACTTATCGGATTGAGCATGTAAAACACCTGATAAGACTGGGTTAGCGTAGAATTAGCTGAATCACCATAGGTAAACCCTCCATAAGGTAGTATCAAAAACGCAGAATCAATTGTTGAGCTATCATATAAGTGAGAGGTTATAGTAGTAGGTATCACCTGAAAATAAGTGGCTCCATACATGCTACCAAAAAACGGATCGGTAATTGTACCTACTGCCTGATAAATTGGTAAACCAATATTGGTACTCGTTAACCCCGAATCATTCATTACAGTATGTGTAATACAGGACAAGGTAGTAGAATAAACCCCCATTGAATCGGTAGAGGGTGATAACTTAGAATTAATAAGGACATTTTCCCTACAACCGGTTTGCAAAAAACCAGCTATGATGACAAATAATACAATACCACGAATGCTCAAAAAACGATATTTCAAGTTGAAAATTTATTGCTAAGTTGATAAAAGAAATACTAAGACTCTGTTAAGCTTTTATACAAGTCTAATAAGGCAGTTACGTCTTCTTTCCATGCCGGATCGTATTGAAGCACCCTTTTATAACGGCTTGCCTTCAATTCCTCCAATACATCAGGTTCCATCTCTTCTGAACCAAATACAACAACATCAGCATTTTTACCAGCACCTACTGTAAGAGCAGTATTGGTACCATCTCTAAACGGATCCAGGTCTTTATCCTTTATTTCGGCACTAATTAATGCCTTCTTCATGAAATTACTATTCAATACTTCCTTAAACTGGTCGGCCTGGGCGGTATAGATAATTTTAGAATAACCAAAAACAGGTTCTTTCTTGTAAGTAGTCTTCAAATACAATGGTACTAATGAGGTCATCCAGCCATGGCAATGGATAACATGTGGCGGCCAACCAAATTTCTTAACTGTTTCAAGAGCACTTTTACAGAAAAATATCATCCTCTCTGCATTATCATCAAAGAAATTATCCTGATCATCTCTGAAAACAGCTTTTCTTTTAAAATAATCCTCATTATCCATGAAATATACCTGTAAACGGGCATTAGGTAAAGAGGCTACTTTTATAATTAGTGGGTAATCGTCTTTATCAATGATAACATTGATACCTGAAAGGCGAACAACCTCATGCAACCTGTGGCGACGCTCGTTAATAAGCCCGAAACGAGGCATGATAACCCTGATTTCCAAACCCGAATCAAAAGTCTTTATAGCCAGTTTGTTGAGAATCTGGGCAAAATCGGTAAACTCGGTGTAAGGAGAAAGTTCGTTGGCAATGATTAATACACGTTTCTTTGTGTCTGCAGACATGCGTAAGAATTAGTTATCGGCTAAATAATAGAAATTGAACGCAAAATTACGAAAATATTGAATTCCAACCGTACTTTGCACCCCGGAATCCCAAATTATTTATATGGTCATCTTTAAGAAGATAGAAGATTTAAAGTCGTATTTATCAAATATAAAAAATAATGGTCAAAAGGTAGGATTTGTACCCACAATGGGCGCCCTGCACAATGGCCATATTTCATTGATTGAGAAAGCTAAGGCAGATGGGTATTTCACAGTATGCAGCATTTTTGTAAACCCTACTCAGTTTAACGATAAAAAAGATCTTGAAAAATACCCGGTTACAACAAATGACGATATTGAATTTTTAATAAATGCTGGATGCAAAGTACTATTTCTCCCATCAGTAGATGAAATTTATCCGGGCGGTGAACAACTCACCCGCTCATTCGACTTTGGATATCTGGATACTATACTTGAAGGAGCTAAAAGACCCGGCCACTTCAAAGGTGTAGGACAGGTTGTTGCCCGCCTATTAGATATTGTGGAACCCACAGGGCTATTTATGGGCCAGAAAGACTATCAGCAATGCATGGTAGTGAAAATGTTACTTAAAACCGGAAACTACTCAACTATCCATATGGTAATTTGCCCTACCATTCGTGAAGCCGACGGGCTTGCTATGAGTTCGCGCAACAGAAGACTAACACAACCTCAACGGGTAATATCGGCAACAATCTATCAGTGCCTCATTTCAATAGAATCAAAACAGCAATCTGATAAGTTTAGCCTGGTAAAAAAACAATGCGAAGACCTATTATCAGCCAAGGGATTCAATGTAGAATATGTAGCCCTCGCCGATGCAGACAATCTTACATTGCTTGATGAATATGAAACAGGCAGACCAATGGTAGCTCTTATTGCCGCAAAAATTGGAGAAATCAGGCTGATTGATAATCTGCTGATTAAAATTGCCTGATTATTGGTGAGCTAATCTATAAATTCAATTTTCAATCGCTCTGCCAACCCTTTTAAGTCAGTAACCACACTTTCGTGCAATGGGATACCCTCGGCTTTCCTTAGCAATTCCATTTCCCTTTCAGGATCACCGGGAATCAGCACCCTTTCATGGCCGGGTGCAGGGGTGGCATTTCTGAACCGTGTTATCCAGTTATCCATATGGTCTTTAAATTCCTGGGCCAGTCTGAATGCATCTATGCGCATAGCACCGAAAAAATGACCAAGTCCTTC
>CAIWHI010000708.1 GCA_903912435.1 uncultured Bacteroidota bacterium
AATTGGCTTTAGCCAAAATTGGTGCGCTATATAAATAAGGTACTAGGAAGCAAAGGTGGTAAAATAATAAAAATTATCAGGTAAAACCTAACATTCGCACTTTTTACCCCAATTAATAATAGTTAATCCCTATCAGCTTCCTTGCTTCTTCAATAGTTTTCCTTGAGCTTTCCCTTGCCTTCTCTGCACCTTCCTTCAGTATTTTCCTCAATCGGGTTTCGTCTCTTTGCAGGTCAGTAGCATGCTCACGAATTGGTTTCACAAAAGTTACCATATCCTCGGCTAGCTGCTTTTTCAAATCGCCATACCTAATATTGCAATTGTTGTAGGCGTCTTTAAAGGTGGTTACAGTATCGGCACTGGCAGTCAATTGCAGCAACAGGAAGAGGTTTTGTATAAAATCAGGCATTTCTGCATTTGGCTCGCTTGGGCCCTGGTCAGTTTTAGCCTTCATTATTTTTTTACGTATGGTGGCATCATCATCGCTCAGGTAGATGGTGGCATTCACATTTTCGCTCTTGCTCATTTTGCCAATACCATCCAGCCCCATTATTTTCACTGCCTCCTTATTAAACCTGAAAACCTGTGGCTCAGGGAACAATTGGCCATAACGGGTATTAAACCTGTGCGCAAAATTGCGGGCCATTTCCAGGTGTTGCTCCTGGTCTTTACCTACAGGCACTTTCACTGCCTTGTGTATCAATATATCTGCAGCCATCAATACCGGATAGGTAAGCAGGCCCGAATTCACATTTTCAGGGTGAGAGCGCACTTTTTCCTTGAAAGTCGGCACCTTTTCCAGTTCGCCCACATAGGCCAACATATTCAGCATCAGGTATAGTTCCGGAATTTCAGGAACATCGCTCTGCGCATACAGGGCCACCTTATCGGGGTCAAGTCCGCTTGCCACATTTTCGGCTACTACCCTGAACACGTTTGCTTTCAGGTCTTTAGGGTCGGGGTGTGTAGTAAGAGAGTGATAATCAGCTACAAAAAAATAGCAGTCATAAGTATCCTGCATGAGGACATAGTTCTGTATAGCCCCGAAATAATTACCCAGGTGCAAATGCCCGGTAGAGCGTATGCCGCTCACAACAATTTCCTTACTCATGTTGCAAAGATAATAGCTTAGTAACTATGATTAAATAAAGTCTACAATCTGATTAGTTCTTTTTCTTTTTGTTTCGCAGTTATGGCCTCATATATTTAGCCTTCCATGGCAGACAATGTTACTACCTAAAATAAATTATCGAAATATGTTGCACTTGAGAGGCCAATTATACTAGCCCATGGCATCGACCATGGAAGGATTGGTGGGAAAATTGAGGATCTAAATAATGATATTTTTCCATCACATGTTCCCGTAGCGATGCCATGGGCTATGTTATTTTTCCCCATTGGGGAAATGTTTCGCCATAAAATACAGTATTGGAATGTCGCCCTGTAAGGGCCTGATATCCTAGCCCATGGCATCACCATGGCGCGGTAATTAATTTTGAGTGGTAGATGAATTGTGTTTTACCATCATTCGTTCCCATAGCGATGCCATAGGCTATGTTATTTTTCCCCATTGGGGAAATAAGATGGTATGGATAATACGTTATGTTTTGAGCCTCCACTCTAATTAAACGAATACGCCTTAATATACCGCATTTCGGTTTGCCCCTTACTGCCGGCAACCTCATAATAATCGTAAAATGTAGTATCCTTAGGTATTCTAAAACCTACAATAAAGGTATTGGCACGGTCGCCTTTGCGCACTGCCGGTATAAAATCCTCACCACCTTTAGGCATGGTAAACTGTCCTTCTGCGAAATTGGGCCCGAAATCGGCATCTACATCATAGGTTCCCTGTGTCACCTGACTATCGGCCACCACCTTTATGCTAAACATAAAATGGTTGAGGCTATCACCTACCACCGGGATTTTTGCCGAAGCCATCACCGTACCTGGCTTGGGGAATTGTTTCTTTTCGGAAGCTGTTTTGCTATTACCACAACTGCTTCCTAATAAGGCCAGTAGGCAAATGATGAGCGTATTTTTCATGCAGGCCGCAAAAGTAAGATTGTGTATCACTAATTGTTGTTAAGCAATATTTAATTAGGTTCCATAATTGCGTTTCGCTGCTTTACTATTATTTATTTTCATTATTTATTTCCAATACATAAAGCGTCAAAACTTCAACATGATACAATGATTACTGTTATTTTATTATTACTATCTGTATTTATTTGTAAAAGTAGGTTTCTACCTATTTTGATTCTTTGCTTATTTATGTATATTTGAACCTAAATCTTTCTAAAATGGCATATACATTCGACCAACAGGTATTTTGTTTGAATACCCTGTCAAACTTGAGCAATGGTTATACTGGCTCTGCATCACAAATTGCTGCCCAGGCAAACACTTCTATTACTAACGTATTAAATAATCCTGGCGTTAAAAGCCTATTAGGTAATTGGTCCCTGGTATGGGGTCCTGTAGTGGTGGCTGCTGAGGGTAAGGCACTCAACACCATGTATATTGCCCATAATGCCGATACCAACCAGCATGTGGTGGCAATAGCAGGTACCGATTCTAAATCTGTTTTAGACTGGCTTTTGGAAGACTTTTATGTGGTACAAAAGGTTGACTGGCCATATTCGCCACATTTATCACCTATGCCAATGATGTCTAAAGGTACGTCTATTGGGCTTAGTTATCTGGTGGGTATGGCTGTGGAAAACAATGGTACCCACGTCCACGCAAGGGATTACCTGCAAAGTGTTTCAGCTATTGATATCACTGTATGTGGCCATAGCCTTGGTGGTGCCCTTTCTCCGGCATATGCCCTTTATTTGAATGATACCAGGGGTACCTGGGCTAAGGGACGTGTAATTAAAATTTCCTGCCAGCCGGCTGCTGGTGCTACACCTGGCGATAAAGCATTCTCTGATTATTATACTAATCAGTTAGGAGCCAATACCAAGAGGGTGTGGAATGCACATGATGTAGTACCTCATGCATTTCAAACTGATATGCTGAAACAGATAAAAACTATTTTCGAGCCGCATTTACATACACCTGAAGCTATAAAAATAGCCATTGATGCTATTATCGTGGTTGTTGCCTTGAAGGGTTATACCCAGTTAATGCCGGCAGTGCCAGGTTTTGAAGCACCTATTTGTAATAAGGCAACTGATTTTATGGGCGAATTACTTTGCCAGCATATTTGCGCTTATGCCGACCATTTCCAGATAAGTGGTTTCCAGTCGGCTGTGCAACAAGTATTAAAGTTGGCTCACCCGTTCTTTACAGATGGTTGTAATTAATTTCATATACACGAGTAATAATTAAAGGCAAAAATATTATTATGCCTTATACCTACGGGGCTTGATGGGTTTCTATTCATCAAGCCCTCTCTTTTTTAGAGAATATCATATCCTAATATTCAAAAAAATCTACGTATAGACATTCTGACAAAATCAATTTCATGTTTACACCCCTTCCATCTCATTCAGCAATTGTTCATATTGCCATGCATCAATAGTACCTCTTATTATCAGGTAGTTGATGAGGATTCGGGAGAAGAAGGTCATAAAAAATATGGGTTGGTCTAAAAATAAGGAGGGTGACATATCGGCTCCCCATAGCCAATACATATTGAGAAACACATAGACAGTATTGGTAAGAAATATTAATGCAGCAATCAGCATGGCCACAAATGGTCTCTTTCTACTCAATACCAACAACCCAATCAAAAATAGAATACCCGCAAAAGATATAAGGCTATTGTAAGTAAGGTAATTGGCACTATTGCTATTCACTACTTGTATTCCACTCAGCATCACCAGGGCATATAGCACATAACGGGCTGCCCTTACCTTCCTCACAGCCCTTGATAGCCTTTTTTCATAAAATTCATTGGCTAGATTGGGCAGGATGTCTTGTTCCTTGCCGGTGTCTTCCATAGCTTATAGCAAATTATTGAGTTCAAGTATTGATGTAAATACAGTTTTGCGGCCTGTCCTACAATTTGAAAAACTGCTGTCAGCACCGCTTTGGGCGGTCAGGCAGCAGTTTTTGGTGAGGGCTGGCAAATTTTCGCAATCCCTAAAGTTATTATCAAAAAGAGGTAATTCAGGACCTAGTCTGCCTTCATCAGCATCATTTCCTGTATGTCTTCCATTATGCGCTTGGCAATATTATTGGCGGTGGTCTCAGTGCCACTCTCAGCGTAAATACGTATTATAGGCTCGGTATTGGATGTGCGTAGGTGCACCCAATTATTGTCGAAATCAATGCGCAATCCGTCTTCTGTATTAATAGGCTGTTTCTTATATTTCTTCTTTATTTCTTCAAATATCTGCTTCACATTAACATCTTCTGATAGTTCAATCTTGTTTTTAGATATGAAATAGTCGGGATAGGTGCTTCTCAATGCCTTTACCGACTTGCCAAATTTGGCCAGATGGGTCAGGAACAAGGCAATACCTATCATAGCATCACGGCCATAGTGCAATTCGGGTACTATCACACCGCCATTGCCCTCTCCGCCTATCACCGCATTTACTTCCTTCATTTTCCTTACCACATTCACCTCACCTACAGCACTAGGGTAGTATTGCCCACCATGCTTTTCGGTTACGTCCTTTAGGGCGCGGGTTGAAGATAGATTGGATACCGTATTTCCTTTTTTATTAGACAATATATAATCAGCAATGGCTACAAGAGTATACTCTTCACCAAACAGGCTACCGTCTTCGCACACAAAGCAAAGCCTGTCCACATCAGGGTCTACAGCAATACCGAAGGATGCATTTTTCTTTTTTACGGCTGAGCAAAGTTCTATCAGGTTCTCCGGCAATGGTTCGGGGTTATGCTCGAACTTACCGTTAACCTCGGCATTGATAATGGTATAATCCTTTACACCCAACGCCTTTAGTAATTGTGGCACTGCAATAGCACCTGTTGAATTAATAGCATCTACCACCACGCTGAAATTACCCTTGGTAATAGCTGCCACATCTACCAGCGGGTGGGCAAGTATAATATCTATGTGTTTTTGAATATAGGAATCATTTACAGTTACATGGCCTATTTTGTTGATTTCGGCAAACATGGTTTCGCCACCTTCGGCATAGTCGAGTATCCATTGTCCATCAGCTGCACTAATAAACTCGCCATCTTTGTTCAGCAGCTTTAGTGCATTCCACTCTTTGGGGTTGTGGCTTGCAGTAAGGATAATGCCACCTGCGGCTTTTTCGGCAGTCACGGCCATTTCTACGGTTGGGGTGGTGCTTAGGCCAAGGTCAATCACATTAAAACCTATACTCTGCAAAGTTGCCGCCACAAGGTCACGCACCATAGCACCAGATATGCGGCCATCGCGGCCTATCACTATCGTTTTATTGTCGCCCTGGGTAGCTACCCAGGCTCCGTAAGCCGATGTGAATTTTACTATGTCAATTGGTGTAAGGCTTTTGCCTGGTTTGCCACCTATTGTTCCCCTGATGCCTGATATTGACTTGATTAGTGCCATAATGTGAGTTGTGCTGCGAAGGTAAGGAACGTTAATAAAATTATTTAATGAAAATTGTGCCGGCTATTGGTCTAAGGGCTAAATCTGCATTGATTTACTAATTGCCCAAATAACAATACTTTAAAGAATATTGGGCATTTTTTTATATCCAACACGAAAAAATATTTTATCTTGCACCAAAATTCCCAATAATATGTCTTTCTTTTCTAATTCTCTTCGCAAGGCATTGTTTGTAGCTGCTTTAACGGTTTCGTTTCAGGCCACCATCAATGCCCAGGATTTGTCGGCAAAGTTACCAACAGACCCGGCTGTAACTACCGGAAAACTGGCCAATGGCCTCACTTACTACATCAGGAACAACCACAAGCCTGAAAACAAGGTGGAACTGCGCCTGGTGGTAAAAGCCGGCTCTACGCTCGAAAACGATGATCAGTTGGGTCTTGCCCATTTCATGGAGCACATGAACTTCAATGGTACTAAAAACTTCCAAAAGAATGACCTGGTAAGTTATCTACAGTCCATAGGGGTGCAATTTGGTGCCGATCTTAATGCCTATACTTCATTCGATCAGACGGTATATATCCTGCCTATCCCAACCGATAAGCCAGGCAACCTGGAAAAAGGCTTCCAGATAATAGAAGACTGGGCGCACAATGCATTGCTTACAGACAAAGATATTGACGAGGAGCGTGGTGTAGTGCTTGAAGAAAGTCGCCTGGGCAAGGGTGCCGACGACCGTATGAGTAAGAAATATTTTCCTAAAATGGCTGAAGGTAGCATTTATGGCGACCGCCTGCCAATAGGTAAGGATGATATCCTGAAAACATTCAAATACAATACCATCCGGAGTTTTTATAAAGACTGGTATCGCCCCGACCTACAGGCTGTGGTGGTGGTAGGAGACCTGGATATTGCAACTGCAAAAAAAATGATTGAGCAGCACTTTGCAGGTATCAAAAACCCTACCAAGGAAAGAGAAAGAAAATATTCGGCACCTAAGCCACGCACAGCCCCCGAAGCTATGGTATGTACTGATAAGGAAGCATCAAGAACTAGCCTGCAAATTATGTTCCCTAGTATGGAAAAACATAATGGACATACACTTAGCGACTACCGCAACATGATTAAGAGGTCTTTAATACAGCAGATGTTTGGCCACCGTTTGTCAGATTTGGCGCAGGGTAGCAATCCTCCCTTCCCATATGCATATGGTGGTGTAGATGGCTGGATACATGGCTATGAGAGCTTTTCATTGTTCACCACTTTTGGTGGCAGCGGACCCGAGAAGGCTATAAATGCTGTAACTGCTGAGGTAATCAAAGCTCGCAAATTTGGCTTCAACGAGAGCGAGCTTGAGTTGGCCAAGAAAGAAGTAATGAGCGGTATGGAGAAAGCCCACAACGAAATGAAAACCACCGAAAGTGGTAATTATGTAGAAGAATATATCAGGGGATTCCTGGATGGTGAAGATTTCCCTGGCACTGAAAACGAATTTAAATACCACAAGGACTTATTGCCTGGTATTACCGTTACAGAACTGAATAATATGTTTATGGGCTGGGTACAGAACATGAATACTTTTAGTTTGATTACCGCGCCTGAGAAAAGCGACATGAAATTACCATCAGAGGCTGAACTCCTTGATATGGTTAAGAAGGGTTTTGCTCAGGACATTGCTAAAACCGAAGAGAAAAAAGTAGCCTCATCAATGATGACTACTAAGCCTGCCCCCGGTAAGGTAACTGTTACTACAAAGGAAGATGGACTTGACGCAACTACTTATACTCTTTTAAATGGTGTAAAAGTGACCATAAGGCATACCGACTTTAAGAGCGATGAAATATTGATGACCGGTGTAAAGAAAGGTGGTACAAACGCCTATGGTATTACTGACAGGAGCAATGTACACTTTGCAACAGACCTGGTTGAGTCAATGGGTATAGGTGATTTCACCCCTAGCGACCTTGAAAAAGTAAATGCAGGTAAAGACATTAAGTTTGGAACCAGTATGGATGAGACCAGCGATAAGGTAAGTGGCAGCAGTACCATTAAGGATTTTGAAAGCATGTTACAGTTAGCCTACCTTACTCTTACACAGCCACGTAAGGATGCAGGCTTGTTCAGTGCCTATAAAGAAAAACAAATGATGCAGTTGAAATTCATTATGAGTAATCCTCAGGCTGCGTTTTTTGATACTACTATAAAAACCATGTACAACAACAATCCGCTTGCAAGAATGGTAATCCCTAAGCAGGCTGATTACGACAATCTGAACATGGACAGGTCTATAGAGATTTATATGAATGAACTAGGTTGTGCTGATGGTTACCACTTCTTTATAGTAGGTAATGTGAATGCAGAAACAGCTCTTCCACTTATTGAAACCTATTTGGGTAGCCTGCCATCAAGGAATACCACTCCAGAGGTGGGTGATAATGGGGTAAGGCCATATGCCGGTAAAAAGGAAATGAAAGTGCACAAGGGTAGCGAAAAGAAGAGCATGATTCTTGCCGTTTACACCGGTGAGGTGCCTTTCTCTGAAGACCTTGCCCTTAAAACATCTGCCCTTGCCGAGGTGCTGAACATTAAGGTAATAGAAAACCTGCGCGAAAAAATGGGTGCTATATATGGTGGTGGATTTAATGCCAGCCTGAGTAAAGAACCATATAGCCATTATTCAATACAGCTAGCCCTGCCATGCGGACCAGAAAATGTAGATAAGCTGATAGAAGCTGCAAAAGCCGAAATAGCCGCCATAAAAGCTAATGGCCCTGAAGCTAAAGACGTAGAAAAAGTAAAGAGCCAGTGGCGCGAAAAACACCTGACTGTAATGCCTGCGTC
>CAIWHI010000709.1 GCA_903912435.1 uncultured Bacteroidota bacterium
TACGATAATATGGTGAGTAATAAAAACTAATTAAGCCTAATAATAGCTACAGGTAGTATTGCCATTCCAATTTTAATTTCCCACATTATTATTATAATTGTGCTATAATTTGCATCTTTGTACAACCAAATAAAGACGTATGAAATTAAAGACTTTGGCTACCAGCTTTATGCTGTTCATTATATTAATGGCTATAGGCAATAAGGCTGAGGCAAGGCATCATAAATGGTGCAGGCACGGCGAAAGTTGCTGTAGAACACATCCGCGTTCTCCTAATCACCCTACTAATATTGTAGAGGGTACTCACGATGATTATTCCTATGGCAGGGGTCGTTACCATTATCCCAAAAGGTTTTATGCTAAGGATAAAGACAATTATGGCTATTATGCCAACAGGTATTACGATGGCTGTAGGTATTATGCCCATCGCTATCATAATGCAGTAAGGTATTCTGATGGTTGCCGCCGCACCTCAAGGAGGCATTTCAGAAGTGAATGGCACTAAAAATTAATAATGTCCAATATTTTCCAATGTCCGGTATTTAGGAATCACCTAAGCTCCGGGCATTGTTGTTTGTATCCCCTCAAAAAAATCCGGGTAAAATAGAAAAATTGATGGATGTAGAGACGCATTGAATGCGTCTCCCTCGCGCAGTTGAATGCGTCTCCCTCGCGCAGTTGAATGCGTCTCCCTCGCGCCGTTGCATGCGTCTCCATTGCGGCAGAGGAGAATACTAAAATGTACATAATCGGTTTTTTAACCAGACTTTATTTCTAAACGACAGCATGTTCATCTAAGCTGTTTTCTAAACCTTACCCTGCATTTCTGAGCGGATACAAAAGTGAATCATAAATGATTAGTGGTAAACGAGTTGTGAAGTTTTTTTTAAGTAGCCCCGGCCTTTAGGCCGGGGAAAAGGTATAAACTAAAATTGGCTTTAGCCAAAATTGCACGGCGTTTACTTCACTGCTTATTTAGTAGGTATGATTACATTACGCCAAGAAATCATTATTACTTATAATGCTCTGCATAAAACCCATAATAAGGCTGGGCGGTTTTTTCGAAGAACATTTTTTTATAATTATTTCTACTAATAGACAGTACCTTAATTTCATCAGGTTTATAAGCCTGCAAGGCTGGCAGGGTTTTTAGGCCCTCAGCATAGGTCTTTGCGTCATTTGCATTATTGAATCCTTTCACTACCAGCACATCCTGGTCTATATCAAAGAAATCCATCACCAATTCAAGGTTGGTAGTTGTGTAATTGGCAGAATCATATTTGATAATACCTTTCTTCAACTTACTTGTTCTGGAATCCAGCCCAGATAATACAATGATGCAATAATGCATACTATCGGCATGGTAACTATAAAATGCAGGTGCATCGGGTGGGGGAGGTGGTGGTGCAGGCTTGGAGGCTGCTTCTGCATCAGCTTTAGCCTTTTCCGATTTTTTGGTCAATGCCTCCTTTTGTGCTGTAGTTAATGTATCATAATACCATGATGGCTTACCGCCATTGCGCACATCCTTTATGTATTGCCTTACAGTTGATGCCCATGTCATTAAGGTATCTCCTGTATTGGCCTTCATGAATGCGGTAATCAGTGTATCTGCCTGGTTATAGTTGGCCATACCAGCATAAGCAGTAGCCTCAACTATTTCAAACCGTTTTTTATAAACAGGATTGTCAAATTGCTTTTTAGCAATATTTACCCGCATCAGTGCTTCGGTATATTGGCGTTGTTGCAATAGTGCATAGGTCTCATCAAAGTAAGCAGACACATTTTTACCATCCACTTTCACATCACCCTTACTCTCACTGCCTTTAGGTTTCAGGTTTGTGGCATATTGCGAATTCGGGAATTTTTTGATTAACTCATCAGCGTATTGCTGGGCCTTGTCCAGCTTATTTTGTTTTATGGCTATTTGGTAACGCAGATATAGTTCTTCTTCCTTCTGGTTATGTTCGGGGAAGCGTTTATCCAGGGTGTCGAGCGACTGGCTAGCCATTACATAGTCTTCCAGTTGTTTCATATAAGCCTTGGCCAGTAGCATATATGCCTTCTGCACCATTTTATTACTAAGGTCTTTCTGGGCCTTATTATTTGGTATTTTGGCCAGTAGACTACCTTCTGTGGGTAGTCCGTTTTCGGTAGATACCAATGCATCAGGTGCATCCTCACCACCATCTGAACCCGATCCACCGCCACTATTGGCAGAAGCACCACGGCGCCAGTTGTCAGATAGTACCCTGTTGCCCCATTTGCGTTTGAAATCAGCACTTCCCTGTTGCATCAATGTGGGATTACTGAAATACCAGCTCGAAGCAGCGTCTTTTACATCATCAGGGTCGGTGGCAGCTACAGCATTCACACCTGCTTCCTCTGCTTTGGCAATACTGTCATTACGAAGCCTTTCCAGGTATTTCAGTTGTTTTTTTACAGCAGCAGCCTGCTCTTTCTTGCTCAGCAATGATAGGGCCATAAGGCTATCCTGATCATGAATCAGGTGTGCCGGGCCCGATATCTCGGTAAGTCCTTTGGTTCTTTGTTCTCCATTTTTTACAGCAATATCCTTTACACCTGCTGAGTATTTGGAAGCACTGTCGTAGGCAATTTTAGCATTAGCATACCTTGAAGAGGAATAATAAAGGTCGCCCATTGCTGTAAATGATAGTGCTTTTTGCTTTTTGGATGCCTTAGGCGTAGTTACACTTTGTTGGTAATAGCCCAGAGCTTCAGAAGGCTTATTGGCTTTGGCAGCAAGCTGTCCCAATACGAAATATACCTGGTCGTAATAGCTTACATATTTACCATCAGCCAATACCTTTTTCAGGGGCTTCATAGCATCATCTACCTTTTCGCCGGCCAGCAAGTGGTTGAAAGCAGCATTCTTCCGCGAATAGAAGTCCATATCTATCTTGGGATAATAGGTAAGTACTTTTTCGAAATTGGTAGCTGCACTCTTGTAATTACCTGCATTTTGCTGCAATTGTCCATTGATGAAAGCCGCCCTCATCCTCAACCAATCCGGCAGGTATCGGTCGTCGGCAGCAATTGCCAGGTGTTTAGATGCCTCAGTAGGGTTGTTTTCGGCAAGGTAATTAAATGCCTTTTGTGCGGCAACCCTGCCCTTCATATTGTCGTGCAATTTGGCATCCGATTCCAGAAGCGACATTATTGATTCCGCATTTTCGGTTTGGTGGGCTACTGTATAGGTACGTGCCAGCCACACAATAGATTCATTATGAACCGATTTATGCTTTAAGAAATCAAATTTTGATGTTTTTTCCTCTTCGAGTATTGATGGAGCTTCTTTATTTTTATTAGATGAAGACTGGCCTTTGCCATATTTGGTAGCTGCCTTTTTCTTAGCAGCCTCATCACTGGCTATTATATAACGGAAGGCAATTGCCGCATTCTCATACCTTCCCCTGTAGTAATAAGCCTGCCCCAATAGCATATAAAGGTCATTGGCCCATTTCACCCTTGGGTCGTGTATTTGAATAGCTACCGATACCTTGTGCACTATGGTATCCATATCACTCGACATTAAGGAACTATCCCTGTTAGGGTCGAATGGGTACAGGCCAATCACCGAATCGTAATTTTCCTTTCGCGATCGTTGCATGTTCAGCAGAGCCTCATCCATTTTCCGATTAGCATTATAATAGTAGTTATAATGTGTAAACGAATTCTGCATTGCCCTCCTCATCGGCGACCAGGGATGCTTCAGCATTGCTTTATTAGAAAATGAATCATGCTTTTGCTTCATCTTTAATTCCAGCTTGAATTTTAGGGCATCTTCCTTCTTTTTATCTTTTGCTTTGGCTAGTGCTTCCTTGGCTTTCTTAATTTTCAATAAGCTATCAGCACGTACTTTATGCACCGCTTTCAGACTATCGGAGAATTTTAGCCTTACCGCTTTCTGGCTATCGGCCACGTGTTTTCTTATAGTTTTTGAGCTATCCAGGCTATGTTTTCTGGTAAGTGCAATGCTGTCCCTTGTTTTTTGTTGGGCCTCATGCAGGCTATCCATATGGTCGTGCCGGGTTATTGATACGCTATCGGTATAGCGTTTGCTCTTTTTGTACTTCGATTTTGCTGCAATACTATCTGTCCTTTTTTTCTGGATCGATTTTACACTATCGCTTCTTGTTTTACGCACAGCAGCAATACTATCCATAGCATTTTCTCGTGCTTCTTTTATAGAGTCGGCATGGGTTTGTCTGCTTTTTTTTACCTTATTTGCCTTAATAAGTTTAGACCTGGCCACACTATCCTTAAAGTGTTTACTATCTCTGTACTTACGAATAGCTGCAGTGCTGTCGGTTTTGGCTTGGCGGGCTTGCTTTACACTGTCGGTAAGGTGTTTACGGGCTTCTTTAATACTATCAGCCTGAAAGGTTCTTGCAGCCTTGGTGCTATCAGCAATATGGGCTTTGGCTATTTTTATACTGTCCTCAGTATCAAATTTTGAAGAATCGGGCATGTCATAATCCTCTGCATACACATAAGCCGGACGGGCCAATGTGGATGAGAAGCTTATGAAAAGAATGAAACCTAATATTATAAAAATCGTTATCCTGAAATTCAAATTGAGCCCTGTTTTCTCCCAACTTAAACGCTAATACCGCAGAAATATTTTATAAACATGCCTGCCTGAGCCAAATTATAAGTGGAAGGTCAAAAATATAAAAAATTGAAGTTTTAAGGCCAATAATGTTTTATTAATTCGTGAAAAAAGGATTGCTTTCCTATTCCTGAGGCAAATATTCATTATCTTTACTTAGGTTAGTAGACTAAATTGGAATATGGGGTTCTGTTTATTTACCTTGCACTTCAAAATTATTCTAAATGCCAAATACAAATTTTGCTACTTCGACCTTATTGGAATTCGAAACTGTTGTCGCAAATCTTTATCTAACCATTGATGCCTTCCCTGAACCGGCATTGAATATTATCCCTTTCCCCGGTAGCTGGACCCCGGCACAGGTGATAGAACATATTAATTTGGCCAACTCCCTCATGTTGGAATTAATTAGTAATCCAGGCAAAGAAACTACCCGCCACCCAATGGAGAAGGTGGCATTATATACCAGTCTTTTTAGTGGTAAGGAGGAGGCACCGGATTTCATTTTGCCATCTGAACAACCAATCAACAAAGCTGAATTATGGAATAGGCTGGCTGAGACAAATGCGGCAATAATTAATGCCATAAAAACTGCTGACCTATCATTGGTAACTTTAGACTTTGATTATCCCGAACTAGGTGAGGTTACCCGCTTAGAATTATGCTATTTCATCATTTTGCATACCCAAAGGCATACCTGTCAATTACATAATATTTTGCAACTAGTTAAAATTTAACGGTTTAAATAGCAGCAATAGGAGAATATTACATGAGCAAGGTCATTGGTTAAGCCAATGTTATTAATAATAATCAATACATTTACTGATTGCCATCATTCATTTTTTGGTAATTTAGCTTCAACTTTGGTATCAATCAATAAAACGATGAAATGGATGAATCTTCTGAAGAGGTCGGAATAAAAGACGTACAGCATCATATGTGGATGGAGAAATTCCATACGCTTTCCAATGAAATTTTAACCACTCTAAATAGCGAAATTGAATTAAAGGATATTATTGATGAAGTTATTAATCTAATCCAGGCCGAAACCCACTATTCAGCAATCGGCATAAGGTTGAAAGATGGGAACGACTTCCCTTATTTTGCCCACCATGGGTTTTCGCAGAGTTTTATTCATAAAGAAAATTCATTGCTCCCCAGGCTATCTAAGCCAATACCTTGTAGTCATGACATAGCTCGTTTGGAATGCACTTGTGGATTGGTAATATCTGGTAATCTTCCATCAAACAATACCCTACTTACTAAAGGAGGCAGTTTTTGGACAAATAATTCAGTGCCAATTTTAGATATGCCATCTAACGAGGATCCCCGCTACAATCCAAGAAATACCTGCATACACTTTCATTATCTTTCTATAGCCATAATACCTATCAAGGTTAATGCTAAAATTATCGGCACCTTACAGATGAATGATGAAAGGGCCAACGTTTTTACCGAAGAAATAATTGCCTATTTCGAGAATATTTGCCTATCAATTGGTAGTACTCTTTTAAGAAAACAAACTGAAATACTACTTAAGGAGAAAAACGAAGAGCTAGAGAAACTCAATCAGGATAAAAACAAATTCTTTTCGATTATTGCACACGACCTCCGTAGCCCTTTCAATTCAATTGGAGCTTTGTGCGAACTATTGAAAGAAGAAGTAGATAGTAATCATAGCTCTCAGGCCAAAGAGTTTGCCAATATGATAAAGGAACTATCAGACAAAGCCAATGGCCTGATAAAAAATCTGGTTGATTGGTCTATGTCGCAAACAGGTAAAATTGTATATACTCCTTTATCCTTCGATATTGTTTCATTAATAAAAGATGTGGCCGCAATATATATCCCTATTGCTACCCAAAAATCTATAAGTATCATTAAAATACTTCCGGTATCTCTTCCTGTTTTTGGTGATAGTGACATGCTTGCCACAGTAATAAGAAACCTGCTTTCTAATGCTATTAAATTCACGCATGATAAGGGGATAATTACTATTTCAGTTAAAAAGACTCATGACTCAATATTGGTGAGCATTAGCGATACCGGAATCGGGATTCCCGAATCAGCAATTCCTAATCTGTTTAATATAGACAACAAATATTCAAAAAAAGGCACCCATAACGAACAGGGCACTGGCCTGGGCCTGGTACTTTGCAAGGAGTTTATACAAAACCATGGAGGTGAAATTTGGGTAGAAAGTGAATTGGGTAAGGGTAGTAATTTTATATTTACTATTCCACTTCATAGGGCCGTTTAATGAATTTCTTTTGGTTAAATCGCTCTGTTATTAGCTAAACAATTTTCATGTCTTACTGATTAGTCTGCTTTTTTTGTTTACTTTTGGTATATGTATTACCTCATTTACACCAGTGATGCCTGCAATGATTTTCAGGAGAACGACCTGAAGGATTTACTATTGCATTCAAGGCATAACAATAGCAGGATGGGGATTACCGGTATGCTGTATTACTACGATGGGGTGTTTATACAATTATTAGAAGGCAATGAAAAGGATGTACTCAACATTGCAAATACCATAAAGGCCGATGCACGCCATCAGAACTTCAGGATACTAAAGGAAGGGAATAGCGACCAAAGGTTTTTCGATAATTGGGATATGGGTTTTAAAACATTGAGTGTGAATGATACCGAAGAGATAAAGTATTTCAATGAATTGAATAATGCCGAGGTGCATGATGGCAGTGCTATCATGAAATTGTTTAAGATACTATTTCAAAAGTAATTATTAAACCCATTTCCTATTTCTGTGCATTTATAGCTGAGAGTAGATACTATTATACGTTAAAACAACTTTATAATAGGTTCTACAATAACACTTCAATAGGATTTAGATAGGTGCGATTCCAAGTATATTATGTAGTTTTATGGGCTAAAGATAATACCTCAATTATTTTTCCATGATTTACATTATATTAATTATTGTTGTAATCATTTCTGCAATCA
>CAIWHI010000710.1 GCA_903912435.1 uncultured Bacteroidota bacterium
AATTTATATTTCAATTCCTTGATGTTGTTGTCTGCTGACAATATTTCTATCACTATATCAGGTGCACCCAGGCAGCCTTTTTCATCTATTTTGGTAGGGTCACAAATAACACATAGGTCAGGTTGGAATACGGTGATTATGTCTTTGTCATCCGCTGATTTATGGGGTATTCTAACATCAAAAGGTGCAAAAAAGACTTCGCAATTTTTACCACTAAGGTAATTTGCAATTCCTTTATGTAATCTTGAGGCTATCCTTTGGTGCCCTGAACTGGGTGCCCCCATTTGGAAAATTTTCCCTTTTAATAATTCAACCCTTTCCTCAAATTTCCATTTGAGATAGTCGGCGTAAGTATAAAGCTTGTCAGGGTCTAAGTCTTTAAGATTCATAATTGTGTATGCAATTGAATAACTAAAATAGGAAATTTCTATAAAATAATAACGGTATTAAAATAAAAACGACCGGAAAGCCCGGTCGTTTTTAATATGATTCCTTAATTAGGAGTTTATTTTACTTCTTCGTATTCAGCATCAGCTACACCACCATCATTTGGAGCCTGGTGTGCACCACCCTGAGCATCAGCCGGGTTTTGGCCTGCCTTATACATTTCTTCGCTGGCTGCCATCCATGCTGCGTTCAATTCAGCTTCTACTGTATTAATTGCATCCAGGTCTTCTGCCTTATGAGCTGCTTTCAGTTTAGTTAAGGCTTCATCAATTGGAGCTTTTTTAACTGCAGGAATCTTATCTCCGTACTCTTTCAGTTGTTTTTCAGTCTGGAAAATAAGGTTGTCGGCTTTGTTCAACGCTTCAACGCGCTCTTTTACCTTCTTGTCAGACTCTTCATTAGCTTTCGCCTCATTCTTCATCCTTTCTACTTCTTCCTTATTCAAGCCGCTACCAGCTTCAATCCTGATGTTCTGTTGTTTGCCGGTACCCTTGTCTTTAGCTGTAACGTGCAACATACCATTAGCATCGATATCGAAGATAACTTCAATTTGTGGAACCCCACGTGGAGCCGGTGGTATACCATCTAATATGAAACGTCCAAGATTTTTATTATCCTTTGCCATTGGGCGCTCACCCTGTATTACATTGATTTCCACACTTGGCTGACTATCGCTAGCTGTAGAGAAAGTTTCACTCTTCTTAGTAGGGATAGTAGTGTTTGATTCAATCAACCTTGTCATCACACCACCCATTGTTTCGATACCTAAAGAAAGTGGGGTAACGTCGAGCAACAATACATCTTTAATATCACCGGTCAATACACCACCCTGGATAGCAGCACCAATTGCCACAACCTCATCAGGATTCACACCCTTGTGTGGTTTCTTGCCAAAGAATTTTTCAACTACTTCCTGTACCTTAGGGATACGTGTAGAACCACCTACCAGGATAACTTCGTCAATTTCACTTGCAGTGATACCTGCATCTTTCAATGCTTTACGGCATGGCTCAAGTGTACGCTCAACCAGGCTATCAGTCAATTGTTCGAACTTAGCACGGCTTAGTTTACGCACAAGGTGTTTTGGTGCACCATCAATTGCAGTAATGTATGGAAGGTTGATTTCAGTTTCCTGAGAAGAAGAAAGCTCGATTTTAGCTTTTTCAGCTGCTTCTTTCAAACGCTGCCAGGCCATTGGGTCTTTACGCAGGTCCATGTTTTCGTCTTTCTTGAATTCATCAGAAAGCCAATCCATGATCATCTTATCGAAGTCATCACCACCTAGGTGGGTATCACCGTTAGTTGATTTTACTTCAAATACACCATCACCCAATTCAAGTACTGATACGTCGAATGTACCACCTCCAAGGTCGAACACTGCGATTTTGCTGTCTTTATGTTGTTTGTCAAGACCATAGGCAAGAGCTGCTGCTGTAGGCTCATTGATAATCCTGCGAACTGTTAAACCAGCGATTTCACCAGCTTCTTTAGTAGCCTGACGTTGTGCATCATTGAAGTAAGCAGGAACTGTGATAACAGCTTCTTTAACTTCATAACCCAAAAAGTCTTCAGCTGTTTTCTTCATTTTCTGAAGAATCATTGCTGATATTTCCTGTGGTGTGTATAAACGGCCATCAATATCAACCCTTGGAGTATTATTATCTCCCTTAGTTACTTTATATGTGAAATGCGAAATTTCATTTGTTACTTCGTCATAACGCCTTCCCATGAAGCGCTTGATAGACTGAATGGTGTTAATTGGGTTGGTAATAGCCTGACGCTTAGCTGGGTCACCTACTTTGCGTTCGCCATTTTTCAAAAATGCCAACACCGATGGTGTGGTTCTCCTTCCTTCATCATTTGCGATAACTACAGGCTCATTGCCTTCCATCACTGATACGCAGGAGTTTGTGGTACCTAAATCTATTCCGATAATTTTTGCCATAAAATATTAATTTGTAATTTTTCTTTTGACTGTATCTTACTTTACTCAATCAATATGCCATTCTTTCTATTCTGTAATATTGGCAGAAATTCTGTCAGTTTTTGGTGTTTTTTTATAAATTATCTGCTATAACGTCTTTAAGTTTTTCGAAAAGCTGACTAAATTAACCATCTGCCATTTGGGCAAATGATTACTGACACATATTGGGGGAAGCCAGGTAGTCATTAATAAAAAAAGCGACAAAGAACCTTCTTTGTCGCTTTTTAATATGTTTGGTTTTTAATAAGATGCGCCTGCAATGTGTAATGAAAGCGTAAGCGGACTTGTAATTAATGAATCTATTGTGTTTTTGGTGATGTTTACATAGCCTGAATCATATCCTTTGGCTGTATATAATCCTAATACATTAGCTCCCATAATATTGGTATAGACAGGTTGTATATCATTACCTGTTAATCCTAATCCTTTAGATAGGCTAATTTCCCTGTAGGTATTAAAGTCCTGTGAGCCCATATAAACATATACTACACAGCGACCAATAAGTCTGGCAGTATGTGGAGGTGCAGCCTTCATGGTTTGTATTAACGCTGCATACATGTTGGCGTCTGGTATTTTATAATAAAATTGATTGGAAACTAACAAGCTATATCCAAGGTCATAATCAGCAAATTGCTCATGAATATCTCTTTTTAATGTTACCATATCAGAGTCATTCCATTTGAAGCGTATAACAGCCTGTACAATGTAGGCCGGTGTAGTAGTTCCCCTGAAAATGAAATCTGTTGCAGGTATATAAGTGCCTCCAAATGACACAAACTGGTTGGGTAATGTGGATGCAAAATCAAAGCCTTCCCTGTGCTTGTTTTCATCTCTTATTATATCAACATAGAATTTTGTAGTGTCTGCATCATTAATAATAGGTGTTTCCGATGAATCAATATTGCCTGTTAAAGTATTAAGTATGATTAATCTATAAATATAGTTGTCATTAAGTACACCCTTAAATTTGTAGGCATAGTTAGGTGAGGTGAAAAACACTCCCGTTTCTTTTTGATAACCTTCATTATTTAAGTCAACTTTAGTCAGGTGTATGACATCATAAAGATTACCATCAAATGTAATTCTTTTGATACTTACATCCAGATTAGCATAAAAATTTGAATCAGGTACTTTAGCCATATTGATGGCATTTTTATTTTCATCCAAAAATGCTTTCTGTATCCTTATGTAATGAGCAGTATCGCGGGCATCTAAAAATGAATTAACTACAGTAATGTTTTTATAGGGTGCCGCAACATTGAATTTATCACTACAACTGGCAAATAAAAATAAGGTTGCCAAGGATAATAACGGTAATATATATCTATTCATAATCTGTTTATGGAGTCTTAATCTCGAACAAAGATAGGAGATAATTACCGTAAGTAAATTAGGTGCAAATGTTAGGAATAAGCCAAAAAGTCAGCCGGAATTGGTAAATTTTACTAAATTAAGAAGAATATTTTTTAGTGATCTACCTGCAAAAGCGGTTCAACGTAATTTTTTGCTGTGAAAGATAGTATTGTCAATCAAAAGCATCTGTATTTTAAATCCAGATTGCAATTTTAGTCCGAAATAATAATTACATATTAACCCATAGTTTCTAA
>CAIWHI010000711.1 GCA_903912435.1 uncultured Bacteroidota bacterium
CTGCATTACTGTCATTTGTCTGTTTTGCCGTGGAGGCACAATATTATTGGAATGAGTCGTTTGAGGCGCCCTACGATTTGAACCGGAGTCATTTTAAGATAGATACCACAACGTATCATCATAATATCTGGCAAATAGGAGCTCCACATAAAACAGTATTTTCTACTGCCTATACTGCACCAAATGTGATCATTACTGATACCGTCAACCACTATCCGGTAAACGACACATCTGTTTTCACTATTTACCATACTTATTATTATACTTATATGTTTTCCATTAATTTTATGTATAAAATGGACATAGATTCCGGGGTTATTGCTAAAATGGAAATATCTGGCGATAATGGCCTTAATTGGATCAATCCGATGAGACAAGATACTACCTATCAGTTTTACTGGGGCTGGACCAAGCCCCGGCTTGATACTTCAGAACTGACGTGGCAGAATTATCAACTTAATATGAGCCCTTGGGTAAATGCATATGCAGGTGGTCCGGATACTTTTCCCCATTACCGAACATCTGATACCATTATGTTCAGGTTCACATTTATTTCCCGGAGTACCACATCGGGAAGGGATGGATGGATAATGGACAATTTCTACCTCGAAAATGCAATTATGGAGGGTAGTGTGAAAACCGTATTGAATAATGACATCTTAAGTATTTACCCTAATCCATCCAAAGGCAATTTTTATTATCAATCAACTACTAACTCACCTGAAGCTTCCATCGTTGTATATGATATGACCGGGAGGGCTGTATATACCAGAGATAATTTACAATCAGGTGGTTATTTGAATCTACCGCTACCCAATGGTAATTATACGCTCAGGTATACTAGCGGTGAATATTATGCCCTAAAAAAGTTGGTAATCATCAATTGACCTAATTTTTAATCCACTATGGTCATTTGCCTGGTAAGCTTATTATTTCCGTCTATTAATTGGTAAAAATAGGTTCCGGCGGGCAGAGATTGTCTCAAAAACGATATTTCGTAGGTCCCACCTGCATATTGCTGTTTTATAATCGTATTGAGCAGTCGGCCGCTTTTATCAAGCAGGATAATTGTTACCATGCCGCCATAGGTGCCAAATCGTATAGTGGTACTAACTGTAAACGGGTTAGGGAAATTCTGATACAATGTTTCTTGGCTACTATTCAAATCTAGCGACTGGAATTGGAATGGGCTTTTGAATATGGGCAATATCGGGAAGTTTTGGAATAATACATCACTCATTACATCCGGAGCAACCTGAAACCAGTCTGAGAGTATAGATGCATATACCGACCTGTAATCATTTTGCATTTCAAGGTTATCATGATCGGTAACTGTCTGTGGAATAACATGATTGTCACCAATAAAACCCGGATTAACATCATAGCCAAACACCATAACCGGTCCAGCTGTACCATGATCGGTGCCATATCCGCCATTCGATTTTATTCGCCTGCCAAATTCAGAAAAGGTCATTGCCGCAACTCTGTGTTGAATGTTCAGCAATTTGCAATCATCCATAAATGCATTTACTGCCCCCGATAGCTTTTCTAACAATAGGGCATGTCTCCCAATAGTATGATCTGTAGTTTCAACCTGGTTTACATGCGAGTCAAAGCCTGATATCCCAACTATATATAGCGGTGTCTGCAATCCACCTGCAATTAGCCTGGCAACAATTTTTAGTTGTTCTGCAAGATCATTAGGGGTAGGATAAAGTGTAGACAGGTTTTTAGCTTTTGAAGCCGCCTGCTGTATTACTCCATTATATTCCTGCGTTTGCTGGGCTACATACCGTAGAAAAGTAAGCTCATGACCTGCAGGCGTATCTGGGGCCGGGCTCACAGTGTTGTTTACCATGTTGTAAAAACTATCTATATCGTTTATTGCCATGCCCATACTCACATCCGGCCCAATAAGTGATGTAGAAATGGATGGGCCGATTTCAATAGCCAAGGGATCAGGATGGTTGCTATCAGGGTATCCTTGCGGATAGCCCGGATTTTCACTTGCAAGATAGCGGCCAAGCCAGCCATCATTCAGGTATTTAGTAGAATCAGAACCCGTAAGCCATATGTCCATAGCCCTGAAATGTGAAAAACTTGGATTAGGATAACTTACTCCCTGCACTATATTCACCAATTCATTATTATATAGGTTTTGTATACCCGTCATTGATGGGTGCAGGCCCGTATTTGTGCAATAGTTGAGTGGTAAAACCTTTGATTCAGGGATTAGGATATTTGCCCGTGCTTTTGCCAGGTTACTATATTGGTCAAGTGGTATTATTGTATTTAATCCATCATTGCCACCGGTAAGCTGAATCAATACCATTACCCTGCCATTATTTTATATGCTGCCA
>CAIWHI010000712.1 GCA_903912435.1 uncultured Bacteroidota bacterium
CCCTTATGCTGGTAGCATAGCCGCATGTCATGCCCAGCAGCCCATACCACCACCATTTGTTTTTACCAAATGCCGTATGTGCTATCAGAAATACTATAAGGAAGGCCGCCAGAAAAGGAATATCCTTAGTATTGAAAAACGAATGGGCATATATGCGGGGATGGAATGCCAGCATAATGAAACCCAGGCAGGCAATTAGCTGCTTCCGGAAAAGCCTGAGTACCAGCACATAACCACAAAACACCCCCAGCAAGAAAAATAGATGGGTAACTATATGCCTCATCAGGTATAGGTCGTGACTGGTAGTGATGTTGAGTTTTTTCTCAATAAATACCAGTGGCAGCTCGAAACCAGTACCCAGGTCACGGTCTTCGTAGGTCTTAAGGTATTGGTCGTTATTGGTAATATAGTTGTAAGATACTATGCCTATTCCCCTTTGGGTGGGTTCGTCCCAGGAGATACCATAATCTTTATAGGTGAGCAGACCAATAATTAGGGTAATACCCAGTAGTATTAACCCCGGCCAATAAGATAAACCTGTTTTTTGCGCTGTCATTACCTTTATAAGGCTATAAATGTAGCACTAATTCTTAATTCAGCTTTTGGGGAATGAATGTGGGTTTGAGGATTGTTTAAGAATAATAACCGAGGTTAAGAGTAATAACCCTGGTTAAGAACAATAGCAAAGGTTGATAAGAGTAGCCCTGGCCTTTAGGCCGGAGAATAAAATCGTATATAATTTGGCTTTAGCCAAAATTGGCGAAAAGGAAAGGAAAAATGGATTGAAATACGCCATTAATCAATCACAATATCATATTTCGACAATAGGCCCACCACCCCCTGAGCTGAAAACCGCGCCTTTTTAATTTTATTGGCCTCTGGGTCAAGGTTATAATTATAAGCAGTTCTGAAATCGGCCTTTTCAAGATTCGTTTTCACAAAACTTGCATTCAGCAGGTCGCAATTATTGAAAACTGACTGGCCAAGGTCGGCTTCTTCAAAATCAACTTCCTTAAGTGAGCAGGATTCAAATCTCGTCTTTTTCATCTTCTTTTTGAAAAATGTAGATAAATCGAGGATGCAGTTAATGAAGGTAACCGCAAACAGAAAATTACTCGCAGCCCCAAAGTTCAGCCCCATCATTTTACATCCTGTAAATACATTGTTTTTAAATCCCGTATTATCTGTGTTGGCATTAGAGAAGTTACAACCTGTGAATTGGCAATCTACAAAATCGGTAGTGCGTAGGTTAGTATTGGTGAAATTGCAATTAATGAACCGGCAATCAGAAAATTCCAAATCACACATTTGCTTATCTGAGAAATCATTATTCTCAAATGTTTTTTCATCATACAGGCATGATTGCATAGTGGCAAATTTAGCCACAAAGATAAAATTAATTTTCGGCAGCTGGCTTAGGTAGCTTTCGTTTCCAGGTATGGCGCGATGCTTTATAGCTAAAGGAACCTACAAAGGTTTCAGGGCATAATTCATCAAGCGTTTTAGTGCTGCCGCCTTTAATATTATGCACTATCCTCAAGGCTTTCCATAAATCTGTATAATTCACTTTTTGCCCATCCTGAAAATAACATTTCTGTCCGTCATCGAACAATCCGAAAAGCTCTTCATTCTTAAGTTTTTCAACTATTCGGTCCAGTTGACCATTTTCATCTGCCATATGTGTAAAAATAATCTTCTGCTATTACTGTTAATTGCAAGCGATTAACTAAGCAATACTTTTGTAATTGGATGACAAAGTTATTGGTAAATTCAATTACCAACAATAGTAAGCCCCGAAATTTGACATTTAATTAATCAGCAATAGGCTTTTCTGTGTATTTGTTAAAGATATAGGTATACAAAAAGGGGTATCTGTTGTGTAAGCTAAATGATGGTATGGTTAAAAAGTAAATAGTGTTAACAATATGGTTACAATAGAGCAGAAAAATACTGTAAATATGAAAATGGCTCCTAAGAAATTATTTTGCTTACAATTTATTAACACGATTCTTAATCATATAGGTTACTCAAAAAAATAGCCGTAGTTTTTATTTTTGCTTATATTTACACCGGTGTTTATTCTAATAAGGCCAATTGAAACCCTTTTTAAGGAAATGGGTTTTGATGGGCTAAAATTATTTTTATGAAATACTAACAATCAGGCAAAAATTGTCGTCAATAATGTTAACTAAAATAGTTTGTATGAAAAAAATTGTCCTCCTTATCCTCCTTGCGGTTTTCAGTCTGGAAACATATGCTACCACCACGTTTACACTGGTCACCCATCCATGTAATCATGATGGTCTCCTCCAGGCAAATTTCACAGGATTAACTCCCCCACTCACTGTGCGTTGGACTACATATGGAACAGCAGGTATGACAATTACCCATACAGGAGTATCGGGTCTTACAGATGCCCTTACTGGTTACTCAGGCGGTACAATTACTACCAGTGTCACTGATGCTATGGGTGTTTCAGATACACTAGGTTATTACAGTGGCTATGCACCTTTCTCCATTATGATGTCGGGCTATTATAGCTTTTGTCCTGCGCTGGATACAGCCTACGATTCAGTAATGGGTGGTACAGCACCTTACACATCCAACTGGTATAATATATCTACCGGTACTAGTGTTGGTACCGGTTCGGCTCTTGCCTTGCCACCAGGCACTTACGGTGTTACAGTAACTGATGCTGGGGGTTGTGTTTTCGGTTCCAGAGATGATAATATATTTCTTGAATTATTTTCATACGCTCCATTCACCGATTCTTTTACGACTACTCCCGCAAATTGCACCAATGGTACGGCTAATGTTTATCCAATAGGTGGCGGTACACCACCATTCACCTATGTATGGACTAACGGTGCTACTACTTCATATATTGATGGATTAGTAACAGGTATCTATGGAGTAACGATAACAGATGCCTTAGGTTGCGTTTATCCTTCTTCTACTGGTTCAGTTACAGCTTCTTATGTATTTATTCCACAGTCAATTTTTATTAACGCTCCAGTTACACCTACACCGGCTACATGTGCAGCCAATGATGGTGCAGTTATAGCCTTCGGTTCAGGTGGTTTGCCTCCTTATTCTTATGTATGGAGTAATGGTGCTACCACCCAAAGCCAGACTGGCCTGAGTGGTGGATTATATAGTGTGAATGTAACTGATGCAAACGGATGTATAGGTAATGGTAGTGCCACTGTTGGTGTTTCCACGCCTATTACTGTTACTTACTCTACCACCCCAAGTTTGTGTACAGGTCCTACAGGTACTGCTACACTTCACCCTGTAGGTGGTACTGGTTCTTACAGCATCATCTGGTATACATGGCCAGTGCAAACAGGTCTTACAGCTTCTGGTCTTGAGCCAGGCACTTATGCCTTCCAGGTAACTGATGCTGTTGGTTGTATCCAAACAGGTTCAGTTGTTATTTTACCTATTGATATTATTAATGCAAGCTTTAGCGGCATTAGTGCATTGTGTACCACACCTAGCGGTAGCCTTAATGTTTATCCTACCGGTGGTGTTCCTCCATATCATTACCTGTGGAGTACCGGTTCTACCTCATCAAGTATTACCGGCGTTCCAGCAGGGTATTATACAGTTAGGATTACTGATAACCTTGGTTGTACTGCTGATAGATATAATTGGGTATCAGCCTACTCTCCGGTTGGACTCGGTGTAACCCCAACCAACGAAACCTGCATTTTCGCTAACGATGGTAAATTACACGCTACCCCATTCGGTGGTACTCCACCTTATTCTTATTCATGGACAGGTGGTGGAACAACGAGTACCATAACAGGCTTACATCATGGCGATTATTGGGCATGGGTAACTGATGCTGCAGGTTGTACTGCTAATGAATATACCCACCTGGACTACAATGCGTCTGATTCTTGTTATTGCACCATTTATGGTACTGTATACTTAGATACTAATAACAATTGTATACAGGATGCAGGTGAACCTGGCATACCACATATCCAGATTCATATAAGTGGCCGTGGCTATACCTATACCGATGATAGTGGTCATTATTCTTACAAAGTGCCCTCTGGTGCTTATACCATATCTGAAACTGTAAGGACTTTCTATCCATTGGCTGCCTGCGAAACCAATAATAAACCATTCACTGCTACTGCTGCATCAGGATGTTCAACTGTTATCAATTTTGCTAATGCTATTGATACCATCCACGATATGCAAATACGCACCTGGAGCTACTTACATAGTGCACCAATACCCGGCCATTCATACACAGAAGTAACTATTGTTACAAATAATGGTACTGTTCATGAAGATTCAATCTATTCGGGATACAAAACTGATGGACAATTATTAGCTCCTACTTCATTTGTACCTGCTTTAATCTATGCTGGTGGTTCAAACTACTACAATACATTAGGCCGATTCCCCGGTGTAGAACCTGGTGGTTCTCAGAACTTCTATATGAACTATAATGTGCCTACCGACATTCCATTAGGTACTCAAGTGGTTACAAAGGATTCAGTTTCTTACGACACTCCATCTACACATTGGTTAGTTGATTATACTCCATGGAATAATGTATGCTATTTTACTACTACTGTTATTGCCTCCTATGACCCTAACTTTAAGGAAGTTTATCCTAAAGGAACCGGCCCATTAGGTTTGATTTCTTATACCGATTCAGTATTAGAGTACATGGTTCACTTCCAGAACACAGGTTCTTATATGGCTGAAAATATTGTAGTAAAAGATACCCTTGATGATAACCTGGACTGGACAACTCTTAGCCCGGTTTATATGTCAAATAAGGGTACGGTTACAGTTGAGCCAAGTGGCTCAAAGAAGGTAGCTACATTTACCTTTCCAAATATCAACCTCCCGGCAGAATCAAACGACGAAATGCGCAGCAATGCAATGTTCACATATACCATCCATATCCGTAGCGGATTGGCAATAGGTACTCAGTTCCACAACAGCGCATCTATCTATTTCGATTATAATAAACCAGTTAAAACCAATACCACCGTCAATACCCTTGGTTCTGTATTCAGAGTGGGTGTAGATAATGCCCCTGTAGCATCAAATGCCTCATTCAATGTTTATCCTAACCCTGCTTCAACCTCATTTACAGCCCAGATTAACAGCGAAGATGCAGGAAATGGAACTTTAAGGATTGCTGAAGTAAGTGGTAAACAATTATTAAGCAAATCAATAAGCCTGCAAAAAGGTAGCCAAAACATCACAACTGATGTTAGCACACTTGCACCGGGCATCTACTTTGTAAGCTTTGATTCAAATGGTAAAACCCAGACTCAAAAACTGGTAATTATGAAATAAACCAATAAATTTTGATCCAAACCGGCAATCTTATTTACATAAGGTTGCCGGTTTTGTTTTGAGGAGATTCAATATTTAACCTATTGAATACTGACATAGTTGCTGATTATCTAAGGAGTTCACCTATTGTGCTTGCCAAACGTATGTATCAATCGTACTTACCCATCATGAGTAAATTGTTCTTACCCATTGTAAACGGACACACGGCGATGCCATAGCCTTAGGTATTTATACTCGTTGGGGCAATAAGATGAGATATAAATCAATTTTTATGAGACGCCATTAACTGGCATTATAAACTCTCCCATTGCATCGCCATAGGAGATATACTGAGTAAAGTTACATGATAACTTTAGGGGCATTTCCCATTATGCGTAGTCATGCTTATTACCTATAGTGAGGCCCCATAGTGTATACCATTTTTTATAACCCATAGTGCGTGGATCAATGACTACACAATGGGATAAGGCATTTAGCCTTGTTAGGCCAATGTGATGAAATAATACCTGCTTATATATCTCCAAAACATATTTGGTATCCAAGCTGCTCCATGCTATATATTCCACAAGTATCGTAATGTAGTGGCAAATTAATGCCACTCACACAACCTATAACACCATCTCATAATTAATTTGGTCCTATTATTTTTGGTATTCAACATTTGAATTCTATGTTATCGTTGGCTGAAACGACCTCATTAAATACTTGCATCAGTATTACTCAATTCTAATAATTTCCGACTGATTAAGTACTGATAAACTTGAATTGCACTGATAAAACCATCCAAACGTTTCAAATTTTGGTCCAATACAATCATACAGGTCGTTACATTTCATTTTTACGCCCTGTAATAATAATTTTCTTTTGAAG
This sequence comes from uncultured Bacteroidota bacterium, assembly GCA_903912435.1. Lineage (GTDB taxonomy): Bacteria > Bacteroidota > Bacteroidia > Chitinophagales > Chitinophagaceae > Nemorincola. Next base: position 6,205 of record CAIWHI010000712.1, read on the forward strand.
TTCAGACATAATCTTTCACAACAACTATAGAGGTGGTAAACCATCAAAATAAATAACCAGTAAATATCAATAGTTTGGGATAATTGGATCGTTTACATGCCAATTAATATTTTTTGGAACAGCCAGAAAAGTGAGTACTTATTGTTTCACCTACATTTAATCAATTTCTATTGGATAGAAGTTGGCTATTATAATAGTCAGTTACATATTCCAATGCGATTTTATGCAGATAAAACTGCATTACATATTTCCAGTGGCACCGAAGTCCGGAAGTAAAGTGGCAATAATTAGCTCGAAGGCAACCAAAAATAATTGACTTTCATTTATAAAACCAATTAGACCCTAATCATCCTACATAATGAATAGCCAAACTCACGACAAACCATTATACCTAAGGTTAACATAAATAGATGATCATTTCTATACCACTTCACCTTGCTTGTAATAAATCTATCCTGTACAATATCATATAGCCAATGTAATGATTGCAAAACTTGCTTTTCTATCCATTGATACCGTGATCGTTGCTTGTGTTATAAATTTCGAGAATTATAGCCTTTTGTTCACCAAAAATCGTATTACCAGCCATTATGGTCCAGAACGTTTCATTTGGCCATCAGAAACCTTGCCAATATAGGTTGGAACATGTAAAATGATCATTAAGTATTACTCATCCCAAAACTCTTTGCTGCTTTTTGTTGGTATCTGTTGGATATAAAATTGTTCATTTAGTTCAGTTTTCTAGTAAATGTCTTCCGAGTACATCCGTTATATCTGTTTTACTATTCCAGCATCCTGAACATTATTTACATAGTGAGTTGCGTAACACTTGTATACTAAATATAGTTACAATCATATGAAAAATTAGAGAATACTCTCACAATCCATGATTGTACCTTGAAAAGACTTCCAAGACATCATAAGTATGCAATAATAACTAACGCATATTCGCTATGATCAATTAATATTGCATAAGCAGTTTGGTTTCTGGTATGTCTACCATTGGCGAATCAAAATCTAATACAGCTACAAAACTTGTAACAAACTCCTACATAAGAATTATCTCGTGTACCTAACAATGACTTAGCCTGTCCGGCTATAAACCATTAACGCCTAGCAAATGCCCATCATCACACAAATCTCTTATTATCTATAGGTCATGTCATAATAATAGTGTCACGGAATCGCATTCATCATGCATAAGATACCCTTGCGGCATAACAAACCCATGCTCTTAAGAAATTATATACCTGGCTAGTTTTGTCTTATTTACCCATTGGATGTGGATCGATAAAATCAAATTGATAACTATAGTCTTCA
>CAIWHI010000713.1 GCA_903912435.1 uncultured Bacteroidota bacterium
AATTGGCTTCGTCAAAACGTCCCCTCTCCACCACGGTGGACAGGCTAAAACAGGAGGGAATTTCCCGTACATCTTATGTCATTATTTTTTACACACTTATAGATTAAATTATTTTTAATTTAAATTATGTATTGTCAAATTTTGATGTTTTTAGTAGCCACGGCTTTTAAGCCGGGGTAATAGTGAGTCAACGAATAGGCTTTAGCCAAACCTAGATAATGATGGATTCCAACACACCCAAGTTTGGGCTAAAGCCCAAATTATTTATTTTCTCCTAACCCCCGCCCTAATGGGCAGGGCTGTTGCACTCTCCGAAATAATGTCACCCCTCCGGGGTTTTGAGCTATAAGAAAGATCATTTTTCTATAATCATGTCATCCCTTCGGGATTTTTTATCCATATAAAAACAGAATGAAACAACCCAGCCCTAAAGGGCATGGCTACTAAAAATCATCCAAACCTCATACCAATACCTGCAAGAAAATTTCAATTAGAATAAGCCAAAGTTTTCTACATGCCCAGAAATAAAATCCATAACCTATAATACCGAATGATAGATAAACGTACTTTAGCCTTATGAAATTGGAGGAAGCAATAAAATCAACCCGATTTGGTAGTATGCAGGAAAAGGCTGCTATTAACTTACTGCATACCGGGTATTGGTTAAAGAGCAATTATTGTGCTAAACTGAAGACGGAGGGCTTGACTTTAGAGCAATTTAATGTATTAAGGATATTGAAAGGCAAGCACCCTGAGCGGATGAATGTGAAGGATATTTGCAGCCGGATGGTGGAGAAAAGTAGCAATGTGCCAAGAATTATTGATAGGCTGGTGATAAAAAATCTGGTGAAAAGAGCTACTTCTAAGGAGGATAAAAGGGAAACATTAATCACGCTTACTGATAAGGGAATTGAGCAGTTACTTAGGGCAAATGTGTTGGTAGCAGAGGTGAATGATGGGATGATAGGATTGAATGATGATGAAGCCCGTATGCTCAATGAATTGCTTGAAAAATTGAGGGCTGAATAAATAAAAGATATTCAATGTTTTACAATTGATAGAAATATAATGTTGAAGTTTTAGGAAGAAATTTAGCCGTTTTTGGTATTTACTTTATACTTTCGCTGCAACAAAGGTTCAGACTCTGTAAAAAGGGAAAGATGAAAAGGGAACCGGGTGAGAATCCCGGACATTACCCGATGCTGTATGCTCCTAAAGAGCTTTTTGCTACCTGAATAGCCACTGTTTGACCCGCCAATAAGCGGTAAAAATGGGAAGGCTGCAAAAAGTGGAGTAAGTCAGAAGACCTGCCTTTGACCCACCATAATGTGGGAATACTTATCGCTGCTTTCGGGAAAAAAAGCACAGTTGAGATGAAGGTGGGGTATACCCCTGTTTTTTTCTGTATCTGATATTTTCCGTGGTTGCATATTGTTAATTGAGAACTAATTCAATTTATAAATGCGCACATTTACAGTTATGTTATCGGCCTTATTGCTGGGTTCAGCAACAATGAGGGCCCAATTGGTTGCCGGTTTCGAATCGCAACCGCTGGCTCATGCTGACACTTTTTATTCCAACTTTACCCTGCCCGGCACCGACCAGGGATTTGATGAAGGGAATATCCATTTCCCCTACTATACATCATTTGGTTATTTTTCATCAGGGTTTGCCTTTTCCAATATGACCGATAGTGTGCATAGCGGTAGTGGCAATGAGTATTCGGCCAAAACGGCCATAGGATACGGTGGTTCATCCAAATACGCAGTTGCATTTGTTAGCGACCCTGTGACCTATCTTCCTAATGTTAATATCAATTTCAGAGGTACTGCCGTAGGTAGCGTAGTAATGGGTTTTTATGTCACAAATAATACTTACGCTTATAATAGCATGAAAAATGGCGATGCATTTGCACGCAAATTTCATAATGGTGATTGGTTTAAGTTGACTGTAAAGGGTTACCATAGTGGGGCCCTCACAAGTGATAGCGTGGACTTTTATTTGGCCAATTTCTTGTTTCCTGATACTACGCTCAACTATATTCTTAAAGACTGGCAATGGGTGAATCTGGCTAGTTTGGGTTCGGTAGATAGTTTGCAGTTTTCATTGTCCTCATCAGATAATGGTAGCTTTGGGATGAATACACCTGCTTATTTTTGCATGGATAATTTCACCTATTACGACAGAAGCCTAGGAGCAATTACCCCAACGGTTGGAAAATCAATTGCTTATCCAAATCCAGTAACAGATGTTTTGAACATAGAATTACCTGATAATCAATTGAAACAAGTGTATATTGAAGATATTACTGGAAGTGTTATCACTTCTTACCTTAATCAATCGGGTAAGGTGATAATTAGTACTGAAGGATTGAGCGCAGGTATATACAATGTGCGTATTTTGGGTGATGGCATAGGTGAGGTTATTCGTTTTGTAAAAGAGTAGGTTATGCAGAAGGCTTCTTATTTAGGTTTGTTACTACTGCTTACAGTATTTGCCGCCGGGGCTCAATATGCTCCTCAGGCAGGTGTGCCTGGTAGCGATGCCATAGGTGCTGCAAGCCCGCAAATAGTGGGCTGGGCTACTCAGTGCTAC
>CAIWHI010000714.1 GCA_903912435.1 uncultured Bacteroidota bacterium
ATTCTGCATTGAAATAATTATCCAGCATCGCTACTTTTCCATTTACAGAAAAACTTGACAACAACAACTGCATTTCATTCGCCGACATGATGAACGCTCCAAGTCCTTTAGGATCGTTGGGCACTATCTTTTCGCCGATATTCCTTTGAATATTCATCCTCTTCAGGAACCCCAGCCTATGGCGATGTGTTAAATATCACTCAAAAAAGCTCCTACCTATATTTTGCACCCCGGATAGACCTTGGAGTGGGTTACCGCAAGAGATTTCATTTTTACTTTGCTTTGGGGCCCGGAATATTGCTCGGTGGCAATAAAGAAACATCCTACTACGAACCTCGTTACCAGCATACTGGCCCATCTACTGGCAGTGATACCCTTACAGCCAATACTAATTCCAGTATGCGCACCCTCATCTTCAATTATGCTGTAGGTGTTACCTACCGCTTACCACTCGGATATTGGAATGTAATTCTCTCTCAGGAAATCAGCTATATATCAAGTAAATTAAATTACCCTGGTACCAACCTCAATACCAGCTTCCTCAATTTATCAGTAGGGTTGGTTCATAAATATCCACAAGTGACTGTGGAGTATTAATATTGTTTATTATTTTAGTTTTTCATTGTTTACCTACCCATTTAGGGTGGTTTTCTTACCATACAAATATCTGCGATAAGCTACTCTTTAAGATGAAGTATATAAATTCTATTAGGAATTTAGGTAAATTGCATCAGAAAGAATTACCTATATTAACCCCTGGAATGAACAAATCAATTGATAAACACAGGTATGCAGAACTGGATGCGCTAAGGGGTTTTGCAGCATTGATGGTTGTGTCTTTTCACTATACGATGCAATACTGCAACAATAATGTAAACTTATTCAGGTATGGCGTTACCGGGGTTGATCTGTTCTTTATAATCAGTGGCTTTGTGATATTCATGAGCATTAACAATGTAAACAGTGGCAAGGAGTTCATCATTAATAGATTTGCGCGCTTGTACCCGGTATATTGGGTGTGCTTAACAATGTCGTTTTTGCTTACAATGTATGAAGTTTGTATAGACTTACACCACACAGTTACAATGGATTGGATCATCAGGTATCTGGCCAATCTAACTATGTGGCAATATTATTTTGATATACCCAATATGGAAGGCCCCTATTGGTCACTGTTAATTGAATTATTGTTTTATGTATTGATTTTCGCTCTTTACAAATTGAACCAACTAAAACGAATCGAACCAATATTATTTGGACTGGTGTTGTTACAAATGACTCTTTTGATTTTGGAAAGATTGCATCCTTACAATGCCCAGCTCAAAATAATTATCGCAAATGAAAGGTTTTTCCCACTCATCCAGTTTTTAGCTTTATTCCTTATTGGAATCGTTTTTTATAAGATCATAACATTTAAGGCGACTCTGTTCCGGTGTTTGATTATTTGTATTTGTTTTTTTGAGCAGGTGGTAGAATACGATTACAAGCTTACTTATGCAAGGTTTAATACACTTCAATGGCAATATGCAATTATTTTGGGTTGCTTTATATTGATTTTCATTCTTTTTACCAGAAACTCGCTTAAATTTATCGTAACCAGGTCTACCCGGCTTTTGGGCCGCATATCCTATCCACTTTACCTTTTCCATCAATACGTAAGCATTTATTACCTCATCCCGTTTTTTAGCAACCGTTTACATCTACCTTATGCCATAAGTTGTATTTGTTCACTTGTAATTGTAATTACAAGTGCAGGATTGATTACTGTGTATATCGATGAACCCATAAGGACGAAAATAAAGAAGAGATTTCTAATTAAGGAACATTGATTAAATAAAGCCTGCCTATTTAACTGCTCATTCCCATTTCAGTGGCCTTACATCCCCGAAATACCCCTTGATTAAATTAATAGCATCATTATAACCCGTTAATAAGGCTATTGTAATAGAAAAATACCAAAGCCATTTGGTCGCCCAATTTTATCAAGTTTCCTTTTGGAAATTCTTTTATTCCTCTTTTCGCTACTATATACCGCCAATTATTTGTAATACTTATAATTTTCATTATCATTGCCAATCTGACATAAAAAAACCAGAAATCGCATGAAATTTACATTTACCGCATTATTGCTTTTAAGTTGTTTTAATACGTTCGCCCAGCTCGACAGGATTGGAATTGGGTCAGTAGTAGACTATAGTCCATACTTGCAGTCGGAGAATGGAAAAATAAGATTGGTAATGCAGCAGGATGGAAATCTTGTACTTTATCGAACAGAGGATATGGTAGCTATCTGGGCCACGAATACTAATGGCTCGGGGGCTGAATCTGCACATTTTCTATTTGACGGAAATTTTGTGCTTTATAACCAAATGCATGATGTTAAATGGGCTACTAATACAGCCGGACATGCTAATGCTGTATTGATCCTCCAGAATGATGGAAATATGGTAATGTATGATGGTGATGCACCTATATGGGCAACTAATACCGCAGGCTACCAGAGACACCTTAATGGTCAGACAAGTACTACCACTACTGTTACTACCACCACTGTACTAGAAAATAGCCATGACCAAAACTGGAAGGAAAAAGAAAGAAAAGAAAGGGAATGGAAAGAGCGGGAAAGAAGAGAACATGATGGTAGAGAGCATGAAAAAAGAAATCGTGATAATGACCGACTGAATGCCGGCACCCGGATAATAAGAGGCCAATCGATACCATCAGTTGATCATAAAATAAAGCTAAGCCTTGAAAATAATGGCGAGTTGGCACTTATAGTGGTGGCTACCAATGAAATATTATGGTCGGCAATGACAATGGGATCTGATGCGGCCTATGCTATTATGCAAGATGATGGCAACCTGGTGGTGTATAATAATAGCCAAAAGCCTTTGTGGGCTTCTAATACTTATGGCCATGGTGGTGCTTATTTGACCTTACAAGCAGACGGTAATATGGTGATTTACCAAAATAATACACCATTATGGGCTACCGGAACTGTTGGGTGGATGCATTGTACACCACCAGCGCGCGAACAACAATGGCTTGTAGGCGGCAAACTGCTGCCCGGCCAACATCTATATAAGGGAGAGAGTATACTATCGGAAAACAAGAAGCTAAAATTAATCATGCAGGATAATGGCAATCTGGTATTGTTTGCCAACTCTAATGTTGCCTCATATAATGATGCATTATGGAGTACAGACACCAAAAATACAGATGCTAGCTTTGCCTTAATGCAACATGATGGTAACCTTGTAGTGTATAATAATAGCAGAAAACCATTGTGGAGCAGTAAGACAAATGGCCATCCGGGGGCTTATCTTATTATGGAAAAAGGGGGCAATATGGTAATCAAGCAAGACAATGCCCAGCTATGGGAATCAGAAACCGAGGGCTATCTGATAGCCTTCAAAAGGAAGCCTAACAAAGCTGCACCACATGCCGAAAATGACAAGGATAAACAACTAAAGGAGCAAAAAGCTAAAGAAGAACAGAAAAAAAAGGATGAGCTACAAAAAGAAAAAGACAAACAAATAAAAGCCGCTGCCGATAAGGCCCAACATACTAAGGACTCAATAGACAAGGCCGAACGCTTGAAAAAGGATGATCTAATACTTAAAGCCAAAAGGGAAGACTCACTGAAAAAGTTGATTATAAACGAAAAGGGTACTTCTACAGTTGGCAGCGATGCCAAAAACCAAAAAACCAACGATAAAAAAGCCCATGAAAAAGTAAAAACAGCCCAGGACTACGAAAAAGAAGCCCAAGACAGGGCCAAAGCCATAAGGGAAGCTGCCGATAAGAAAATACAGGAAGCCGAAGAAAAACGCAAGGCAATAGAGAATAAGAAATAATTACAACAAATATGTTGGTATATCAAAGGGCAGTTTCACGACTGCTTTTTCTTATTTAGCAGTTTATAGTTCCGATTGATAAAATGGCCAATAATAACCAAAATGTGCATACCTGAGTAATAGGAAATGTAATAAATACAGGGCGCTCATGCTGGGCTATTTACTCCTTGTAGGGGCTTATTTTGGCCTTAGGGTATTTCAGTTAGCTACAATGGAAAGGGCAAGTAGGGAGGTTACCAAGATATTATGGGGACATTTTAAAATTGGCAACCCCAGGCGGGGCGGAGATACTAAGGGAGAATACCCATGCCCTGAGGTGCATTTTTTGTACAGACCACATGCACAGGTTACTGCTGCCTGGTTTATGGTAAGCCATGAATCCTATGCCTTTCACGAATACAAACCGGGAGAAAATGCAAGCCTTATCTTCCCCAAAGACCACCCCGAACTTGCAGAACTTTATTTCTTTGGTGATTTTTGGCTTACCCCACCCTATATCATCATATTATTAGTTATCTGTGTTGTATGGACTATTGGGTATCTGGTGGTAGTTTTTAAGCCGTGGAGGGGAATGGGGGGAGTGGCATAGTGAATATTTGTAGAATCGTAAAATACTCATAACTTTATAACTGCAATTCCAGTAACAGTAAAACAAGAGGAAGTAGCTCTGTTAATTGAAAAATATCTATTATAAAATTAAAAATCCTATGAAAAACATCCACATCCCATTAACCATCCTCGCCTGCTCAATTGCATGCTCATGCAAAAGCTACCCTATTCATATTTGCAAATGTAGTGGGCATGGCAGAGATACAGCTTACGAGATGGGGTATGCAAGTAGCAAAGATACTATTACCCAGGCTGCTTGCGATACAATACGTGTGCAATACAAGGAAACTACATGTACCCTGGGAGTTGGTTATAAGGGTATCCCAATGTAATACATAATTGATACCTGATATTTAACCTGAAACACAATTTGCGAAAAATGACACAATACCCTGGAAAATTTCAGGAAAAACTTTATCTTTGAATCAATAAGCGGAAGTAGCTCAGCTGGTAGAGCATCAGCTTCCCAAGCTGAGGGTCGCGAGTCCGAATCTCGTTTTCCGCTCATCATAAAGCTCTGATAGTCAACACTTTCAGAGCTTTTTTCATTTCTGGCAGACTTTGACAATTATAAACTTTGACAAATGGAGTACCTGCCAAACAAGTGTAATTATTATTTAAAACAACTCATAAAAGACCACAAAAAAATTACCGAAGTTTTGTTATCAGCCGCCTACTTATTGAATATTTTATTCATTGAATCATCAGCGAAAGGTGAATAGATTATATCCATCATCCTGTTTGCAACAAACGCCTTATAATGTACGTCGTAGAAATTATGCATATCCTTATTAAGATCATTTATTCCGGAAAAATCATATACATGATCTTTACCGAATAATCCTTGCAAATATTTTAAGTCTGTTGTATCTAATTTCAATTGGTCATATGCCGGGCTAAAAACTATCTTAAAATTAGTTTTATGGTCTTTAAATATCCTGTTCATATTATTCAGAAGTACCTTTTGAGCCGAATTAATATAGGGCTTATGATAATGCACTATTGTATCTCGCCCATAAAATATCTTATTTTTTATCCTAACTTGATAATATTTTTCTTCATTTTCGCTTAGCATTTTATCAAACGAATAGTAGGTCAACTCATTTGATATTTTATCATAGGTAAATGTATCGCAATATATATTGTCAAACTTATCAATATTTGTCTTCTCTGTTTTTTTACTATTCACCGAAAGCATGTCTTTCGCCCATTTTTGTAAGAACTCAGGATCAAAAAAATCCTGCATGCATTCAAACTCAAAGGCGAAATAATTTTGTTCTGTAACCTTGTAGTGTGCAACATAAAGGTGGCCTTTCCTATTAGCTACCTTAATTAAAGACCATGGGTCAATAACAACTAATACATTTTTGATATCCATCTTTTCCTTATCCAAATAATTGAGCTTCCTCTCAACACCATATAATGTTTCGCCACTAGCATCCCAATGAAAAATACCAGTATCCAGAATATGTTTAGCCCACTCTTTTTTTAAAAACATGAGTGATTTTGAATTACCAAGGATAAAAGAGGCGTACTTATGATTCTTATAATTGTCTAAAAAATCATCAGTTGATCTACAGTCCCTATTTGCGGTCACATTCCCATTCACAGTAAGATTACCGGCCCAAAGCTTAGCATCATTACTATGATAAACCATTTTAAAGGGGTCGGTATAAAAATACATGCCTACAAGAATAAATAGTGGTGAAAGGAAAACCAATAACCTAACAATAAATCGTTTCATTTTCTAAAATTGGAAATAAATAAATTGATGCTTTTCAAAAACACCCAGATAATAAATAGCTAATACACCACCATAGTACATAGACCATCTTAATACCCAATGAATCTTATTGAAGTTATTCTTAAAGTCGAATTTAATTGAAACAAGATGGGCAATTTCCAAAAAAAGAATACACATAAAACATTCTCTTAAAATAATTAAGTTGGGAAGGTTTAAAAAGAATAGTTTCCTTGACCGAATTACCTGCAAAAATTCTGACGGAATACTCAATAGCTTACGCGAAATTAAAAGTGTGTCATGGATATTATTTGCTCTGAAAAATATCCAGGCATAAGTTACCAGAGTAAATGTAACTACTACATTTAATGTGTTATTCAGCCATTTTATTTTGTGAATATTTAATATTTCTATCACTTTATTTCTATATTTTGAAGTAAGCAATCCAAATATTAGATAAAACCCGTGCAAAGCCCCCCATACAATAAATGTCCAGTTGGCACCGTGCCAAAAACCACTGACTAAGAAAACAAAAAACAAGTTGAAGTAGGTTCTTTTTACAGAAACCCTGTTGCCACCGAGCGAAAAATATAAATAATCGCGAAACCATGTAGATAAGGATATATGCCAGCGTTTCCAAAATTCAGAAATGCTACGGGAATGGTAGGGCATATTGAAATTTGTCATTAGCTTAAATCCCATTACCCTTGCGGTTCCCAAGGCTATATCAGAATAACCCGAAAAATCACAAAATATTTGGAATGCAAAAAATATAGCCCCTATAGCAAGTGCTATACCTGAATAGTTGCCGGGGTCATTAAAAACTGTATCTGTAGCACTTGCCAGTCTATCTGCTATCACCACTTTTTTAAACATACCCCACATTATCAACCGTAAACCCTCTACTGCATTAGAATAGGAAAAATATTTTTTTTCATGCATTTGTGGGAGTACATTTTGTGGGCGTTCAATAGGTCCGGCGACTAATTGCGGATAAAACATCACATACAATGCATATATCCCAAAATGACGCTCCGCTTTCTGATTGCCTCTGTAAACCTCAATGGTATAACTCATAGCTTGGAAGGTATGAAAGGACAACCCAATGGGTAAAAGAATATTCAATAAAGGTACATGTGCAGGTAATTTGAGCAAGGATGACAATTCATTGAAATTTGCTGTAAAAAAGTTATAATATTTAAAAAACGCCAACACTCCAACATTTGCAACAATACTCAATATTAGATAAAGCTTTTTGTTTTTGGGAATAGCTGTTTCTATCATGATACCTGCTATGTAATCAATGATAATAGTAAAAAAGAGAATAAGAATATATGCTGGTACAAATGCCATATAAAAATAGCAACTTGCCAACAATAACAGCACCCACCTTAATTTATGAGGAAGAATGAAAAATAAAATTGTTACTATAGGAAAAAATAATAAAAACTCTACGGAATCGAAAAGCATGCTTCAAAATTATTGTGTCACGAAAGTAGGAACTATCATGTATTTTCCAAATATTTTACTTGAAACAATATTTTTATAACCTTACGTCTTTTATTGTTAAACCCATTTATCTGGTGTGCAGTTCTTTCTTAGTAAAGTCTATTAATTTCAA
>CAIWHI010000715.1 GCA_903912435.1 uncultured Bacteroidota bacterium
ATGTGGTTGAATGCTTCCCAATGACCTATATGGAATGGCATCCATCCACCCAAAAATATGGTTGCCGCAATAGCCGAAACTACAAATAGATTGATATACTCTGCAAGCATAAACATGGCGAATTTCATACCTGAATATTCGGTATGGAAACCTGCAGTCAACTCTTGTTCTGCTTCTGCAAGATCGAAAGGCGCCCTGTTGATTTCGGCTGTTGATGCTATAATAAAAATGACAAATGAAATCATTACGGGAATGTGCCCCTTAAATATCCACCATCCATCAGCCTGGCTATTTACAATGTCTGACATCCTAAGGCTATGGGTAAGGATAACTATAGCAATAAGTGAAAGACCAACCGATAACTCATAACTCACTATTTGTGCACCACTACGCATAGCACCCAGTAGGGAATATTTGTTATTACTACTCCATCCTGCCATCAAAATACCAATAACACCAATTGAGGAGACAGAGCTAACATAAAGGATACCAATGCTCAAGTCCCATATCTGCAGGTCTTTGGCAAAAGCTAAAGGTGCCATAACAAGCATTGAAGTAATCACCACAATCATTGGTGCAAGGTTGAACAAGAACTTATCGGAAGTAGTGGGTGTCAAACCTTCCTTCATTACTAACTTTAAAGTGTCGGCTACCATTTGGAAGGAGCCTTTAGGTCCAACCCTATTAGGACCAAGGCGCATTTGCATAAATGCGGCTACCTTACGCTCCATATAGCCCAAAAACAGGCATAGAGGAACCAAGAAGGCCAAGAGACTTATGCCAGCCAGAACCATGTCGGCAATGAGTACCAATGTTTCATTTTTCAGAGTAGCAGCCAACCAGCCATGAATGCCGGAGGCCATTGATGCAAAACTGAATAATAGTATCCTGTTCAAAGTATATATCGTTTAATCTTATTATCATTCCTGATTTTCTCTTGATATAACTGGTAATTATACGGTTGAAATCAGTTTGGTCTTTTTATAAATTTCTTTTAGGGTTAGGTTTACAGGAATTGATGGTAGTCTCAAATATTCATTTATGTCTGAGTATTCCTTCATTTCCCATAAATCATGCTTGTTTATATGGTAAACTTCAACTTTTATTGCATCTGACTCAACCAAAACATAGGATTTGAGGTCTTTAATATTTCTATACAGTAAAAATTTACCTTTCCTGTCGTAATCTTTAGTTGATGGTGACAACACTTCGAAAATTATTGAAGGATTTAGGACGCTAATGCCATCATTTTCGAAAGTTATTGGTTCATCACAAATAATAGATACATCAGGGTAGGTAAATAAAGTTTTTTGTTCAATATAAATCCTTGTATCGCTATTGAAAGGTTGACATGGACTTTTACTTAATTTTTTGTCTAAAGTTGATAGAATGTTTTTAGCAATAATATTATGTTGTATACCTGCACCTGCCATGCTGAATATCTCTCCCTGGTAATATTCATGCTTCTCCAGAGAAGCATTTTCCATTTCAAGATATTCTTCAATGGTGTACTTCCGTTTTCCGTTAGCTATTTCAGGTTCCTGTAATTCCATTATCTATTCAACATTGAGTTCATTTAAGCACTTCAATTTCTTATTTATTATCTATCAACATCTGGTATTACCAAGTCTATAGTAGCCATTATAGCTACCAAGTCACCAATTTTCGCACCTATAGCCATATGTTCAAGGGCCGAAAGGTTAGAGAAATTGGGTGAGCGGTATTTTATTCTATAAGGCGAAGCAGCACCATCACTTACTATATATACTCCAAGTTCACCCCTGGCAGTTTCGACCCTTTGGTAAAATTCACCTTTTGGCAACTTGATTACCTGCTTGGTTTTAGCCTGGAAATCTCCCTCTGGTATATTATCAATTAGCTGCTCAACAATAGAAATTGATTGTTTCATCTCGGCCATACGTACCATGTACCTTGAATAGCAATCTCCGCCTGTACCTAAGATTTCCTCAAACTGTACTTTTTCGTAACCATCGTAGGGTGCCCATTTCCTTACATCACAACTTACCCCCGAACCTCTTGCTGTAGGACCCGAAACGCCATAAGAAATAGCATCTTCGGCAGATAAATAACCCACTCCTTTAGTTCTTCCTTCAAATATTACATTGCCGGTAAGTAGTTCATCATACTCATGAAACTTATCCTTCAACTGCTTAAGCACATTTTTTGTCCTGTTCTGGAAATTAGGGTGCAGGTCATACATCACTCCTCCAGGTACGCAATAGTTTTGTGTTAAACGTGCGCCACATGTTTCTTCCATTATTTCAATAATCGCATCACGCTCGCGGAAGGCAAAGAAGAAGGGGGACACAGCACCAAGGTCAAGACCGGTACATCCCCACCATAATTGGTGTGAAGACAAGCGTGTTAATTCGGCCATAAGAATACGAATAACTTTAGCCCTGTCTGGAGCTTCTATTTGCAGTCCTTTTTCAACTGTCAACGCACATGCCTGGTTATTGATATGTGCACTTAGGTAATCCATACGACTTGTTGCAAAAATGAAGTTACGGTAGGAGAGCCGCTCACTCATTTTTTCAATAGACCTATGTATATAGCCCAAATGAGGTTGGACTTTTTTAATAGTTTCACCATCCAGCCATACCTTCAGGTGCATTACACCATGGGTTGAAGGGTGTTGGGGCCCAATATTTATGACAAATTCGCCATCTTCGGTTAATTCCGGATCTCCTAGCAAACTCATATTTCTATCATATTTTCGTCAACATAATTTTTTCTCAATGGGTAGCCTTCCCAGTTTTCATCCAGTAGTAACCTACGTAAATCTGGATGGTGATTGAATTTGACACCAAAAAGGTCGTAAACTTCACGTTCCAGCATGATGGCCGTTTTCCAAATATCGCTTACAGTATCAGTTACAGGAGCTGTTACGTTATCCAGTTTTACCTTAACTACAAGGGTATGCCTGTGAACCTTAGATAACATGTGGTAAACCATCATAAAATGTGTTTTCCAATCGATACAGGTAAGGCAAAAAAGATAATCGAAACTTAAGTCAGGATTATTTCTTAGGGTTTTCATTGCCTTTCTGAAATCAGCAGGGGCAATCATAGCAGTTAGGAATTCCCCGGTTTCATCATATGTAACAGCGGGAAACAAGGCGCTTACAGATAATTTTAGTTCTTCCTGGGTCATTTACTGCTTTCTTTAGATTGTTTAAAGTAGGTTTCGTGTTTAATCTTTTCCTGTAGGGTAATGAGGGCATGCAATAAAGCCTCGGGCCTCGGTGGGCAACCCGGAATATAAACATCAACAGGGATAATATGGTCAACTCCTTTAACTACAGAATAGGTATTATAAAAGAAGGGGCCACCTGATATGGTACAAGCACCCATAGCTATTACATACCTTGGTTCGGGCATTTGGTCATATAGCCTTTTAAGTACTGGTGCCATTTTCATTACAATGGTACCTGCAACGATGATTAAGTCAGCCTGCCTTGGGGATGCCCTAGCTACTTCAAAGCCGAATCTTGACCAATCGTTTTTAGCATCAGCCGAATGCATCATCTCTATGGCGCAACAACTGGTACCGAATATTAATGGCCACAAAGAATTTGAGCGGGCCCAATTTATCAGGTCATCGAGATTGGATACCAGAATTCCTCCATCTGCAGTTTCATGCAGTTGTGCCGGGAATACCATTTTTTCTGTTTCTGCCATTTGAATCTTTGTTTATTTAGCCAATTCAGTTCGCAATTTCAAACTAAAAATAGATTTAGGGGTATATTTCTAGTTTTAATCTGGTATTTGTGGTTTTGTTATATTTTTATTGCTTATTGTGGTATCATTATTCCTTATTTGCCTAGTCTAAAAAAAAGACCTTTACATCCATTTTAAGGCACCCTTTTTCCATGCGTAAAGCAAACC
>CAIWHI010000716.1 GCA_903912435.1 uncultured Bacteroidota bacterium
AAAACCCCAAAACCCCAAAACCCCTACAAAATGAAAATTTAATTTATAAATAAACACAATATTTTGTGATTAAATTAAAATATATACATAAATAACACATTAAAAAAAATGGTGAAAGTAAAAGCAATTTGCAGAAATGAAAAAGAATATACAAAGCAAACTAATACTGAACTAGTAAAAGTTTAAAGAGCCCCATCCAACTCTCCAATTTTGCATCCCTTTTAAAAGGCCAGAGAATATAAAAGGGCATTAAATTCTGCAAAGCTAGAAAAAGTATTTGCCAAGCCTTTCATCTGCGCTATGAATGACCACAGCGATGGCATCACTGTAATGGCAAAAAATAGATTTAATTTAGTTGATATGATCTCGGGAAGTGCAGACGGTGAAATAATTTTTTGGAACATTCCAGAAAGAAAACCTGTGTTTTAGATAAATGCTCATATGAATTTTGTGAAAGGGCTGGCATTCGCAAATAACAACCAACTGGCATCAGACACCATATTTGTATCGGCTGGGGATGACACTAAAATACATCTTTGGTCACTTAACAAACTTAAGAACCAGCTTCAGCAAATTTAAGAAAAGCAATAAGGGTACACAATCGAGAGCAATGAAAATAAAAGTGTCAAAAGAGACTATCAACCAAGAGCTACCTATATTAGCAAACACTTATTAACTTATGTCGATCATAGCTTCTCAGAAAATACCTTTGCAACTTCTGGATCGTGCGTGCAACTTTGGAACTATGAAAGATCTGTTCCCCTTTAAACATTTCAATGGGGAGCTGATACTGTTACAAAATTGAAATTTAACCCAAGTTAAGTTAATCTAATAGCAGCAGTGGCTGTGGATAGAAGCATATGTCTATATGATATTAGAGGCAATACTCCAATCAATAAAATTCATATGAAAAATAAATCAGCAGCATTGTGCTGGAATCCCCAGGAGCCAATGAACTTTGTCGTTGGAAATGAAAATGGCAATTGCTACACATTTGATATGAGAAAGCCTGAGCAAGCAAAAATGATTCATAAGGATCATGTAAGTGCAGTTTTAGATATTGACTTTGCACCTACTGGGAGGGAGTTTGTGTCATCTAGTTTTGATAAAACAATTAGAATATTTCCAATTAACAACGGAAGGTCAAGGGAGATATATCATACAAAAAGAATGTAATAAATCAACTCAATACTTTACTCTATGGATAATAGACTAATAATATCTGGCAGTGAGGATACTAATATAAGATTGTGGAAGTCAAGGGCTGATGAATAATTGAAATAGCTACTGCCAAGAGAAAAGGAAGCTCTTGCATATTCAGATAAGCTTAAAAACAAATACAGAAATAATCCGGAAATTAAAAGGATTTTAAGGCATAGACATTTGCCAGCATTAATTAGGAAAAAGCAAAGGATTTTCCATATATAAAAGGAATCAAGACATAAAAAGGATATCAACATGCGTGCTAATAATAGACCAGAAGATAGACCATTTATCCCTTCAAGAAATAAAGATTTGGATTTAATTTAAGAATGATATTAATATATGATTATTGCTCATTAAAAAGGGGTTTTGGGGTTTTGGTATTTCACTGGTGACGGTAAAGTGCAAATAGTTGGATTTTACTTGGTTGGGAAGGGAATTGGAAATTGATTCAGTAGAAAGGTTTTGAGTGTATATTCAGAGTTACATTACGATTAAAAAATCCGAATCAGTTTTTTTCTTTTCTACAGGGAAACCCTGATTTTTTTGTGCTACTCAGGCAAAACTGTATAGCCATTGGTGCTGTCTGTAAACCTGAAATATTGGTTCTTGGGGAAATAGCTATACTTATACAAATTCCAGTTAACATACAAACTATTGGTATAAGGTATGAGCCATTTTTGTTTTTCCGGATTGGGGTCAACAAGTATGGATGCCGTTGTGCCTGTCTCGCTGGTAGACAAGAGCCAGAATTCATAAGGTGTTCCCCATACCATCATTAGCGTATCCATTGGGATATTCTTTGTGCCTATCACCACTTTTCTACCGGTGTATTGCTGCATGGTGGTTCTTTCCCAGTTGAGTCTTGCGGTGTAAATTATATGATTACTATATACCCTTATACAACAACTGAAGAGTATCAGTGCTATTAGAGGCATTGCTGTCTTTTTTAGTGTTGCAGCAGGTAAGATGTCAAATACAAAGGGTAGGGCAAGGTATAGCCCGAATGGCAGATAAAGGTTCTCTAAATAAAACTTAGGAGTATTTGCACTTGGATAGGATATATTGGTCAAAAAGAAATACCCGATACAAAACCCGGCAAACAGTATCAATTTATACCAATCCTTGTGTTTGAAATAATAAACAGTAGTGGTAAGGAATAATAGAATTACCCAATAAAATTTTGTGCACAAGTTGGTAAAGAACTGCCGATTGCTGTATAGGTTTATGTAATTAGGGAATAACTTAATAAAATTTTTCAGACCGCCGAGTGAGTGGGTTTCATATTCGGTGCGGAGGACGATAGACTTAAAGACCAACACCCCGAAGAATGATAATGCAAAAAAGTAAATGAGTTTCCGGTTGGTGAATATTGTTTTGATTCATTAGAGTTCCAATAGAGGGCGAGGTTTGTCAAACTAAACAATCTGTTCATTGCATTTGACTTGCTCTATGCATCAGTTCTATCGATAAATTAAACATTAAAATTTTCATCCGTTGTATTGATATCTAGTGACTATAAGGTAGCGCCCCAGCTATGTCTGACCTTAACTGCATAAGTTAATTATAGCATAATCCAATCAATTTACAGATATTATTTGGGTCATCTGGGGTTGATAGATCCTCCTATTCCCACCTTAGGTGGATGTTCGCGACTTTAAGTTAAATATTGTCAACTATTTTAGTGCTTAATTTATTCAAGTAGCTTTGG
>CAIWHI010000717.1 GCA_903912435.1 uncultured Bacteroidota bacterium
AGAAATCCAGCATAGGCCTCCATAAAGCGCGCGTATACTTTTTTCTCATCGGCTGAGAGGGTAGCCCACTCCTTAACTCGGGGATTTCGTTCAGGGAGTCTGGCATCTGCCGGGATAACTCCCAATCTTTTCTGATTTGCAAATACCTTTTCACGGTAGACGTCCCAGCCTTCATCAAACTTTCCATGATATTTATCGATCCAGTCCCGACCAACCTGGTGTGGTGAGTGTGTGGCACCGGTTGCCAGATAGAGGAAAAAAGGTTTCTGTTGTAGTGCGGCTTTCTGATTTTGAATATAACTAATTGCCTTATCGATAAGCTGTTCGTTTAGGTGACGGCCATCAGGTTTTACATTTTTGTTGTCCTCGACCAATTTGGGTTTATACTGATCTTCCGCTCCGCCAAGAAATCCAAAATTATGGTCAAACCCCTTGCCAGATGGCCAACGATCAAACGGGCCAAGATCGGATGTTTCAGCGTCAGGTGTAAGGTGCCACTTGCCCAGTTGATAGGTGCTGTATCCATTCTGGCGTAAATTTTCAGCTATAGTTCCCTTTGACGAAGGAATCCTTCCATCATACCCTGGGAAACCGGCTGAAAGGAATTCATGCGGGAATAGTCCCATATGTACCGAATGGTGATTACGGCCCGTAAGCAATGCAGCACGTGTAGGAGCGCATACTCCGGTGGTGTGAAAATTAGTATACCTCAATCCCTGATCGGCTAAACTGTCGAATGTAGGGGTGTTAATTAGCCCTCCGAATGAGCTGGACGAGCCAAAACCAGCATCATCGAGCAGAATCCAGATAACATTTGGGGCTCCCTGGGGAGCAGATATTTTCGAAGGCCACCATTCTTTTGATTCTGCAAAAGTTTTGCCCACCGTTCCTTTAAAAGTCTGAGGATATTCCTGCCCGCTTACACTGTTTACTCCCATACCTGTAAGGGCCATAACCGAGGTTAAGAAACCTTTTCCGCCCACTTTTAATAGTTGGGAAGCTCTGTCTCTAATTAGATTTATATTCATAATGTATCGTTTTACCCGATGTTATAAAAAACCAACTTTTTATCGCCTTCCAGATGATTGTGTACTTTGGATAGATATGACAAATAATTCAAAACGAATCCTTTTGGTTATCAAAGGATTCGTTTTGAAAGTGATTTTTAATTCCAACCCGGATTCTGGGTCAGTTTTGGATTTAATGAAAGCTCATGTTGAGGAATCGCCAGTAAATAATTCTTATCTGAAACATTCACCTTGTCGGCATATTTTTTCAGTTCACTTACAAGACGTTTTGTCCTAATGAGATCGAACCACCTAATATCCTCATATACAAACTCATGACGCCGTTCATTATACAAAGAGTCCCGGAATTGATCCTGGCTTAGTCCGGGCGTAAGATTTGGCAAACCTGCCCGTGTACGTACTTTATTAATAGCGTCGTAGGCTTCTGTAACGGCTCCTTGTGATTCGTTTACGGCTTCAGCATAAAACAACACAGATTCTGCATACCTCAATACCGGTACATTAACGGCCGAATTAAGTAGGTTCTTTCCAGAAGCAGGATCATAATATTTCTTGAAGTGAGGGGTAAAACTTTTCAATAATCCATCGAACGGACTCACCAGGGAGGTATAAAATGTTACTCCGTAACGAAGATCATGAGAATCAAAAGAAGCCAGCAGGCTGGAATGAGGCGCATCCGCGTCTGCTCCATTTAGAGATATTGGCGCAGAAATAATCCCACGGATATTAGTGTTTCCGCTACCGGTAAGGTTTCCGGATCCATCAGCGATATATTGAACAGAGAAAATATGTTCTTTTCCGTTTTTTGTAGCGGTATTGAAAACATCAGCATAGTTGGGAAACAAATCATACCCAAAACCTCCATTTTTGATTTCGTTAAACTTGGATATAGCATCAGCCCATTGTTTTCTTGTAACATAAACATTAAGCTCCAGTGCTTTGGCGGCTCCGCTTGTAGCACGAAATACATTTGCGCCTGTAAATTTCTGTGGCAATTTTTCAGCATCTTTAAGGTCACTGAGTATTTGTGTATAAACATCGGCTACAGGCGTACGTGCCACATCCAGATTATTTAAGGAAGTGGTTTCATGTAAAACCAAAGGAACATCACCCCACAAACGAACCAGATTAAAATAGAGCAGGCCTCTTAACAACCGGGCTTCATGAACAAGCCTGTTCGTTGTTACTGTGTCACCCTGAATAGCTGGTATACGGTCAATTGCAATATTGGCTCGGTTAATTGCATCATAATGCTGTTTCCACAACTGAGAGTAACGGTCATTTGAAGCAGATTGGGTAAGTGCTGCAAGGGAGCGTACATCCGGGTTTGTGGCGCGTGGTCCTGCAATATGGTCGTCTGTACTCATTCCAACCGCCAGAGTAAATAAACGGTTGTAAATGGTAGCATGATCTCCCGAGGTATTATGAGACAGGGCATTGTAAACACTTACAACAGCAGAATTTCCATCTGCCGGTGTATTGTAAAACTGTCCGGATGAAATATTTGAACGTGGATCCTCAGTAAGTTTAACACAACTGCTAAACCCGAATGAAACAAGAACAACTAGCAGGTATATCGATAATTTTTTCATTTTTATATTTTTTTGATAATTTAGAATGTAACACTTAAGCCACCTGTAACCGTTTTGGATGTTGGATAGGCAGAATAATCTATACCTTGGAGCGCAGAATTACCTTCATAGTAATTTACCTCAGGATCGTATCCTTTATAGCTGGTCCAGGTCTTGACATTCTGTGCAGATACATAAAGACGCAGATTACTTATCTTTAATTTTGAAGTTATCCTTTTTGGAAAATTATAACCGAACGAAATATTCTTTAAACGCACATACGACCCATCATAAACATACAAATCAGAGGTTGGCGTAGCAGGAACATTCTCGTTAGCTCTTGGATACTGAGCGTTTTCATTTGCGGGCGTCCAATGGTCAGTCAACCCTTTAATTCCGTTTTGGAACCCGGTGGTAAGCTGAAGTTGTTGTAAGATTGAACTATATATTTTATTCCCCACAGAACCAGTTAAAGATATGGAGAGGTCAAAATGGGCGTAAGTAAAATTATTCGTAAAAC
>CAIWHI010000718.1 GCA_903912435.1 uncultured Bacteroidota bacterium
CATCAAATAATTTTTATTATTTTGAAGATACAAACCATTATTCAAGTCACACTTTAGCCAGACCCTCCTGCTACCTTGCACCGGGTTTTCATCCTCATCTTACCGGTTCTCAGTTAGGTATTAATTATTTTATGTTGTATACCCTAGATGGTCATTTTCAGACTGTTGTATCACCAGGTACAGGTGGTAATGTGTATTTTAATATCCACGAGCAACGAGCATTAAATAGTTTTAATGTAACCTATATTTATGCAATCGATCCTGTGACAGGTTGTATTGGGGAGCAATATAATACAGAGCGAATGGATCTTGATGTAGATATTACTCCATACAAAATAGATGGACCTCAAGTAGTTTGTCAGGGGAATGAAATCACCTTGTTGGATACCTCAGATTATTATAATGGACTAAAGCATTGGTATACAAGTAATGCTGCTGTAGCATCACTAGTTATAGACAGTACAAATATTGCACTCATTAAGGGTATATCTGCCGGCACGGCTGTTATTACCTATAATTACTCTTATCATACCGAATGTTTTGTAAGCCATACTATTACTGTAAATCCATCAAGTTGCTCAGGTACGCCACTGGGTGGTACAACCAGCGCCGCCTATTCAGTAATTTGTAATGAAGCAGATACACTATTCTTAACAGGGTACTCCACTGCATGTGGTAATACTATCCAGTGGGAGGTATCATCTGATAGCACTACATGGGTAGCAATTCCAGATGCTATACGTGATTATTGCATTTATTCACCTACCCATACTTCCTGGTTTAGGTGTAAGGTTACCTGTATTACCAGTGGTTTGTATGCTTATTCAACTGTCACAAGGGTTAAAGTAAAATATGGTATTGCTGATGCTCAGGTAATCAATCAACCCGATACATTCTGTAGTAGTGCCCATTTTTACTTAAAAGGTTGCGGGGTTTATTCTACTTATAATGTTACCACCCTGTTTGGTGATGGTTTGGCCAACAACCTACCCCTAAGTGATACAGGTATTTCACAAATAGATGTATATCATGATTATGCCTTGCCAGGCACCTATACTGTGAAACAAATATTATATAACGGTCTGGTGGCTGTAGATTCTGTCAGTTTCTCTTATGAGTCGATATATTGTCGCACCCTGCCTGTTAAATTCTTTTTCGATGCAAATAGCAATTGCTCGGTAGATAGCGGAGAAAATTTGGTTTTCCAGCCTATCCGGGTAGCCATTGACTCTAATGGTATTATGCTCGATACTGTGAGTCTAACAGGAGGTCTATATTATCAATCGTACGGTCCTCCAGGCACTGTATATGGATTTCATATAGTGAGTGTGGATAGTAGTATGCATGTAATTTGTCCGGCATTAGGTGTAGTCCACGATACAATTACTTCGGGTAGGTTTATATATCCGGTAAGTTATATGGGGTACAATTGTGGTTCATCAACTACCTATGACTTAAGCGGGACGGCTTTATCTGCATCTACAAAACATGTGTCTTTAGGGGTAATTAATGTGACTAATCCTTATTGCCAGGCACAAAATACCAATGTTACCCTTGCTATGAGCCCTAAATATGTATTTGGAGGCTCAATCCCAACTCCAACATCTATAGTTGGCAACCTTGTTACCTGGAATATAGGGTTAGTAAGTACACTAAATAGTCAAAACATACGCTATAATTTGTTTGATGCCCATAATGACCTGGTGGCCGGTGATACCGTGCAATGGAAAATTCATATCACACCTAATATTGGTGATTTAGACACATCTAATAATAATATTGTTAGGGTGGATGTAATTAGAGCATCCTACGACCCTAATGAAATAACAGTAACCCCTGCGGCCAGTGTACTACCCTGCACACCCCTTGAATACACCATAAAATTTGAAAACACAGGTAATGCCCCTGCAGAAAATATATATGTTTTGGATACGCTTCCGGCAGGTTTGGATTTCCACTCAGTAGAGATTAAAGCTGTATCAGCCTTAATGAATATTGTGTATATAAATGATGGTGGCTATAATATCCTGAAGTTCGATTTCCCAGGCATAAAATTGAAGGATACTTCTCATCATAACGAGTGCGATGGTTTTGTAACCTATACCATCAAAACCCTTTCAAGCTTACCAATTGGTACCCAACTAATGAACCGTGCAGGCATCTATTTTGATGATAACAAGGTGGTAATGACCAATTCGGTCATCAATACCATAGGTATAAG
>CAIWHI010000719.1 GCA_903912435.1 uncultured Bacteroidota bacterium
CTGCCTTTTCTGAGGCTATTTGGGCCAGGGTATTGCCAAGTAAATCCTTATGGTCGTAACTGATATTGGTGATCACCGAGAGTAGGGGAGTAATGATATTGGTACTATCCAGCCTGCCTCCCAATCCCGTTTCAATAACAGCTATATCTACTTCCATATCAGCAAAATAAGCAAAGGCCATTGCCACTGTTATTTCGAAAAAGGAAGGTTGTATTTCTTCTATTTTTGGTTTTATTTTTTTTACAAAATCCACCACCCATTCTTTGGCTATCGGCTCACCATCTATCCTTATTCTTTCCCTAAAGTCGATAAGGTGGGGTGATGTGTAGAGGCCGGTTTTGTAACCTGCATCCTGCAATACAGCCGCAAGGCCATGGCTGGTGCTTCCCTTGCCATTGGTACCAGCTATATGAATCGATTTGAATTTGTCCTGCGGATTATCCAGTGCGGCGCAGAGCTTCAGGGTATTGGTTAGGTCGGGCTTGAGGGCAGCTTTGCCAATGCGGGAGAACATGGGCAGGCGCTCAAATAAATAATCTAAAGTTTGCTGGTAAGGACTTGTGGACATACTTCTATTGCCTTGTTTTGAACACAATGGTTACATCGCCAAACTGCTGTGGCTCGGTACCATCGCTTTTACTGAATTTTGATTGGTTCAGTTTTTCAAGGGCTATTCTTGTTAGTTGCGCATTCGACGAGCTTTTTACCCGCTTATCAATTATATTACCGTTTCTGTCTACCGTAACATGTATCACCACCTTGCCACCTTCCCTGAATTCGGCTTCAAATTTCTCCGGGCTTATTTTGCGACCTGTGAGGGTATGACCTATTCCGCCTGAACCATTGCCTGGTGTACCGGTATAATTGCTTGCACCTGGTGTGCCACCTGCCACACCTTGGTCACCAGGGCCATTGGTGATGCCTTCGCTGGTGCCTTTTGAATTTTGTGTGGCCTTATTGCCTCCCGGACCTGCATCGCCACCATAGGTATACTTAGGCTTTTCGGGCTTGGGGGGCTTTTCTTTGATAACCTCCTGTGGTTTTCCTGGCTTTTTAGTGGGTTCAGAAACCGATGGGGCATTGGCATCATTGGTTTCCATCATGTTTTTGGGGACATTGCTTGCCGAAGGCGTATTTTTATAAACCACACTAGCCTGATAGGCTCCAGGGTCGTTAGGAGACATGGGCTGGTCGGTGCCGCTTCCATTATCCGAACTACCCAGATTTACCTCAAGTCCATTTTCAATTTGAGGCACTTTAGGCTCTATGCTATACCTAATGAGGAAAAATAATAGAAACAACAGTGCATGAATTGCCACAGTCCATGCAAGGGCTTTATTGTTGATTAACGGCTTTTGCTGTTGTAAGGCAATCATTTCTATGATAAAGATAGGTGAAAAACTAAAATAGTGTAGTTAAAAAAAATGAAAAGTATTTAAGGGTTGTTTATTGGGGAATAATGGGGAGGTAATGCTTATTTTATGGTCGTTGGATCCGTAGGTGCCAATGGCTAAATTTATTAAATGAAAGGATTTTGATTGTTATAACTTTGCTATTGCAAAAACATGAAATATTTATTGATTTTATTGTTCTCCATCTGTTATACACTGAGTGTCGCACAACCATTATGTGTTAATAAGTGGTTTGTATCAAACAATTATACCATTGAGTCAAGGTATGTATTTGAAACAACGAAAAGTAATTTGATAAAAGTAGTTAAGGGTGTAATGCTAAGAAAAAGTTTGTTGGACTCAATAGTCGATGATTTTACATAAGAAAACAAAGAAATTTATATATCACATCAAGTCTATGAGTCAGGTCAATTTGCTTTTTTTGTTGCAAAGGCAAAAAATTATTATTTTTTAATACATCAACAAAGGTTGTGGAAATACATTGGGCAAATGATAGTCTAGGATATCATATGTTTACAGACTTCGTCTTATATTCTAAAGATTATAGTGTGGTTTATGAACTACGTGATATAGGTTGTTATCGTTACACATGTTATTGGTACGAATATTGGCAACTGCGACCTTTGAATAAACACGATATTCAAATTGGGCCTATATTGGCAAATATTGTACTAAAAGATACATTCTTTATTCTAGAACACTCGGATTTTAAGAGGTAATCACCAATTGGAATATATTATTATAAAGCTTTGACAACTTTTGAAAAATTGCCAAGCTCTATCAGTAAATGCAATTTGTAAATAATCTCCAAACTACTAAATCTTCCCTTCCGAAACACAAGTCACACCAGCTATTTTATTGATGCTGGATAATGCCATGTCAATTGAGGTGACACCTAATAATACCTTATTTACCAATGGGTTAAAAGGCTTCATGTTTGAGGTGGCTTCCTTCTTCTTCATATTATCGAGCTTGCGGGCAAGCCATACCATAGGGAAAAGGGTGCCATAGAGGTAGTAGCTATTCTTGATGCTGTATTTGGCTTTATTGAGCACGCCATTAAGCATGTCTATTTTGTAGCGGCGGTAATGGCCCAGATATACATCATGCCCGCTCCATAGGCTGAGGAAGGCCGGTACGGTGATGAAGTAGTAATTATTGTCGCCCTTTGATGCAGCTTTTATTTCGTTGAGCATTTTTAGGTCGTCTTCCAGATGCTCTAGTACATCCATTAAAATTACCAGGCCATTCTCTATGCGGGAGGGGATGCTTAAAACCTTTTCAATTTTTGCACCCTTTGTTTCGGCTATTTCTTCGGCAGTATAATTGATGTCAACCAGGTAAACTTTCTTAATCTGGTCTTTGAATTTTTTCTCTAGTGATATCGCAAAAAATCCTGATCCTGAACCTACATCTACTATGGTAAGGCCTTGGGTGGTTTTCAGAACTTTACGGGTATAATTAATCAATGGCAATATTTTACTTTGGTAATACCAATGTACTTCGGGGTTTACACCAGATTCAAGCTCCTTAAGATCCATAAAAATTGTGGTTTAGCATTATTTAGGGCTGTAAATTTAGCAACTTTAATTACTTTTGAAAATTATCCTTTTAAATAGGCTCATAGCGACAATGAGCTAAAATTTTAATTTGAACCTTCGCATTATGTTTTCTTCAATTTGCATGTGAATTTAGGGTTATTTCATAGGCGTAGAAGGGAAGGAAGTAGTAAAATAGGTGACATTTGCGTATAGCTTAACTATTAATAATATTTAGAGTACTAATGAACCGTTCAATAACAAATGCAATCAGGTATGTAATGGATTTTTGGCTACCGCCATCATTAAGGGATGCCCGGTGGTTTATGTATCCGTTTTTCCATATCTGGTTTAAGGGTAAGAATGTGCGCCTGTATATGGATTTCAAGTATATTGCTTATGGCCTTACAGAGGAGCAGTTCTCAGAGGTTTACCGCAACCTTGATTGCCTTGCCTACGACCGTCCTACCGATATGAATATGCCAAGTGTAAGGTATGTGGTAGAAAAATTGGACAAGGGTGCCAAAACTTTGCTCGATGTGGGTTGTGGCCGCGGTTTCCTGCTCAATTATATTGCCGAGCATTCATCTTTAAAAACCACTGGTTGCGACCTTTATGATAAGGTAGATACCCTGAAGCATAGCGACTACAAAAGGGGTACTATCTACAAGCTTCCATTTGAGGATAATGCATTCGATATTGTAACCTGCTCGCATACCATAGAACACCTGCGTGAATTGCCTGAAGCTATTAAGGAACTGAAGAGGGTAGCGAGGAAACAGGTAATCATCGTTACTCCTTGCCAACGTTACTATTATTTCACTATGGACCTCCATCTTAATTTTTATCCTATTGCTGCTTACCTGCAACACGAAATACAGATTAAGGATAATGAGTGCACCAATATACAGGGTGATTGGGTTTATATAGGTCAATTAAATAAATAATATTATTGAAGCAATGAAGAAGCCACAGCCTTCACAAGCAATAAATACAGAATCTATAAATCCGGGTAGCATACTGCTATCCCTCATCATACCTTGTTACAATGAGTCGGCCCGCATTGATATGATGCTACAGGGACTAGCCGAATTCAATGAAAAATGGCCCGGCAAATACGAGGCCATTATAGTAGATGATGGAAGTAAGGATGATACTGCCGCCAAAACAAAGCAGGCGGTTGAAACCAAATACCCACAGCTTAAGGATAAGGTACATATAGAAGTATTGCCCAAAAATGCTGGTAAGGGTGGGGCATTGAAAAAAGGCGTAAGCCTTGCAAAGGGCGATTATGTATTAACCCTTGATGCCGATATGTCCACCAAGCCTG
Organism: uncultured Bacteroidota bacterium; assembly: GCA_903912435.1. GTDB lineage: Bacteria > Bacteroidota > Bacteroidia > Chitinophagales > Chitinophagaceae > Nemorincola. Next base: position 4,281 of record CAIWHI010000719.1, read on the forward strand.
TAGAACTGCTCAATTGGTTGAGGAAGGATAAGGGCTTGTTTAATGGCGACCATACCATATATATTGGTAGCCGTAAGCATGAAGATGGTAAAGTTGAAGCGTTACAAAGCCGTAGGATAATAGGTGGGGTTTTTAACAGCATTGTCCAGGTGTTTACCTCCCTGCAACTTAAGGATACCCAATGTGGTTTTAAACTGTATCCGGGGC
>CAIWHI010000720.1 GCA_903912435.1 uncultured Bacteroidota bacterium
AATGCCCCATCTATGGTATCGGCATTGGAATTGTTTATTGCTACGAGGAACAAGGAGTAATTCTTAATTGTTAGTGGTTAATGGTTAATTTTTCCTTTTTTGAAATGAATATCTAATTGTTTTTCCTTTTCTTTTCCTCTAAATTTCCCTGTAATTTCCTGCAATTTCGGAGTCAGGATTATTATTTTATTATTTATTTCTACAGGTCATTTTCTCGTTGATTCACCATCTTTGAAAATTGCTTTAAATCCTATCTTTGTTGAATGGCAAACAGGCTCATCAAAGAACAAAGCCCCTACTTATTACAACACGCCCACAACCCGGTAGACTGGTATCCCTGGGGAGATGAAGCTTTCGATAAAGCTAAGGCTGAGAACAAGCCCCTATTGGTGAGCATTGGCTATTCGGCATGCCATTGGTGCCATGTAATGGAGCACGAAAGCTTTGAGAATGAAGACGTAGCTGCCTATATGAACCACCACTTTGTATGTGTGAAGGTAGACAGGGAGGAACACCCTGATGTGGACCACATTTATATGGATGCCGTGCAGGCCATAAGCGGCAGTGGTGGCTGGCCACTGAATGTATTTGTGACACCCGATAGGGCACCCTATTATGGCGGGACCTACTATCCTCCCCGCCCCGGTTATGGCCGCCCATCGTGGATGCAGTTGTTGGGCCGTATGACTGAAATATGGACTGAACAACAAGATGAGGTTAGTGCCCAGGCAGAGCAAATGCTAAATCACCTGAGGCAGGCATCGAAAAACATGTTTAAGGAGGCTGCTGAAGTTCCTGATAGGGATACAGTGAGGAAAATAGCTGATACCCTGCTGAAAATGGCCGACAAGGAAAAAGGTGGCTTTGGTGGTGCGCCAAAGTTTCCCGGCACAATGGCTATCAACTTTTTGCTGGAACATTACCATTTCACAGGTTATGAGCCCGGATTAAAGCAGGCTTTGCTAAGCCTTGACTGCATGATAGCCGGTGGCATTTACGACCAGATAGGTGGAGGCTTTGCCCGATATAGTACCGACAGGGAATGGCTGGCACCCCACTTCGAAAAAATGCTTTATGATAATGCCTTGATGGTGACCTCGCTCGCAGATGCTTATAGCATTACAAAGGATGAGCGTTACCAGAAAATAATTCTTGACACTATAGCCTTTGTAGAAAATGAGCTAATGGATGATGCCGGGATTTATTATTGTGCACTGGATGCCGATAGTGAAGGTGTGGAAGGCAAATACTATACCTGGACCTGGGATGAGTGGCTGGCCGATGCATTTGACCAGGAGGGAATAGCAGCTGAGTATTTCGGTATAGTGCCTGAAGGCAATTGGGAGCAAACCAATATACTGCATATAGCCAAGAGTGTAGAAGAGATTGCTACAAGGAGAGGATTATTCCCATTTGAGATAAAGCAGGTGATTGCAAGGGTAAAGCAGAATCTTTATAAAGTGCAGAAAAAGCGCATCAGGCCACAAACAGATGATAAGTGCTTGCTATCGTGGAATGCGCTGATGAATATTGCATTGAGTAAGGCTGGGATAGCTTTGATAAATGCTAGTGGCAGTGGTGAAGATGGGAAAACGATAGGGGAGGAGCTGCTGGATAAGGCTACAAGCCATATGGAGGCTATGTTAGCACTGTTTAAGGCGGATGGGCAGTATTTGCACACTTGGAAAAACGGGCAAGCGAGAATAAGCGCAAATTTGGATGATTTTGCCTACCTCATCCAGGCCTTATTGACTTTGGCAAGTGCTACAGGCAATAATGACTGGTATATGAAAGCGGGAGAACTCACCAATCATGTAATTGCTGAATTCTCGGATGAGGCCGGGTTTTTCTATTATACCTCGGCCAGGCAGACGGATATTCCGGTAAGAAAGGTGGAAACTTATGATGGTGCAACCCCATCGGCTAATGCTGTGATGGCACATAATTTATGGGTAGCCGGCCTGGTAATGGAGCGTGGAGATTGGTTGGAGCAATCGGGTAGGATGTTGCGGAATATTGCCGATGTGGCAAGCAGGTATTCGTATTCATTCGGGTATTGGGCAATGTTAATTCAACGTAAAGTTGAGGTTATGAAAACGGTAATTATTTCGGGCAGGGATGAAACGGCAATAATGCGTGAAATTCAGTCAAAATACCTACCTCAGGCTGTTTTTGTCACTTTGCGAAAAGAAATATCTGAATTACCAATACTTAAAAATTACAATTTTGACGGTAACAATAGTATATTTGTTTGCGAAGAGAAAGCTTGTCATTCGCCTGTAACCAGCGCAGGTGAAGCACTTCACCTTATTACCACGTAAAAAAAATGTTAAAAAACAAACTGAGTTTTCGTATTTTTATTTTATATAATTGTCAATAATTTTTTCCATGAATTTGCATTTTTGGAAAAAACTTTGAATATTGTGCGTCCGTTCACGTTTGTGAACAAAAATTGGTGGAAAATATATAGTTGCTAATTGCAAAAACAATAGAAAGTAGTATGAAAAAAACATCCCTGAAGGTCTCAGCTTTAGCATTGCTCGCACTTGCTGCAAGTTGTGGGCAACCGGGCTCCAATGGCCAGTTGATAGGTGATCAGACAAGAATGAATTATAGGGCTCCCTACCCAATAGGAATGGTCTATGTTCCTTCGGGCACTTTCAAGATGGGGGCAAGCGATGAAGATATCCGCGGCAGAAACGAAGCATCTATACACACAGTGCAGATGGTTGGTTTTTACATGGATGCCACCGAAATTTCGAACCAGGAGTACCGCCAGTACACTAACTATGTACGTGATTCAATTGCCAATACCATTTTAGGTAATTTCAAGGACCTTGCAGATGGTACCCAAAGGCTTGATATGAAGCATATCAACTGGAAAGATCCTGAATTGCAAGACCAGTTGGCTTCAATGTTTGTTCCTGCTGAATTATCTGGCTGGGGAGTAAAGCAATTGGATGCCAGCAAATTGAAATACAGGTATTCTGTATTCGATTACAAGTCGGCAGTATTGCATCCAATGGAATCACAGTTGAAGTATAAGCTTACTTTCGATGAGTATGCATATCCTGATACTACTGTTTGGATGAAGCAATTCAACTATGCTTACAATGAGCCAATAGCACTACAATATTTTTGGTTCCCTGGCTTCAATAAGTACCCTGTAGTGGGTGTAAACTGGAAACAGTGTAAAGCATTCTGTGATTGGCGTACTAACTCATGGAGGTCTGAGCGCGAAAAAACCAAACAATATTTTGAAGGTAGTTTCCGCCTGCCATCTGAGGCTGAGTGGGAATGGGCTGCAAGAGGTGGTCGTAATGAAGCTCCTTATCCTTGGGGTGGTCCTTATATCATCAACAAAAAAGGTTGTTATTTAGCCAACTTCAAACCGCAACGCGGAAACTATTCTGCTGATGGAGGTCTTTATACAGTTCCTGTTGATAAATATGCACCGAATGATTATGGTCTGAACGATTGCGCGATTAT
>CAIWHI010000721.1 GCA_903912435.1 uncultured Bacteroidota bacterium
CCCATCACTTTTCCGATTATATTACCATCAGGCCCGAAGTACGATACGATCATGCCTGGAATAAGAGCCACGTAACGCCTTACGATAACGGAACTAAAAACTGGCAGTTTGTAGCCACCATGGACCTGATAGTTTGCTTTTGACCATTCACCTGTCCTCTCATTTTGAGAAAATGCTTCTCATTTTAAAAAAATATTGATGGGTATTTAAGGTTAACATATTTCACAAAACTGCTCGAAACATAGTCTGAATAAAGGTTTCAGCCTGCTAAGGCAAATGTGGTATCAGGTTTGATTACCCGACTTTGATTATTTACCAGTTTACATATACCAGGCAATCGTGAAAACATTATCAGTAACCATCATTACCCTTCTATTTTTAAACAGTTACGGCCAAACCGAAAAATCAGCCAACCTCCCCATTGATTCTTTACTCACCAACGGCAGATGCCTGCCTTCTCCTTTCCCTTCTCCACCATTTCCATTGTCAGATTGGTGCGGTGGGCCGGTTATTGGCGAGCCTAACAGCGAGTTACCCGATTACCTTATGAAGGCAATTCAAAAAGCCTCAAAAAAGACCTGGACCAAATGGAACAATACCGGCATCCATATTTTTGGCTGGGTTGATGCGGGTGTAAACGGAAGTACTTCGAAACAGGCCAACACTCCGCAGTCGTATGATTTTATGCCTAACAGGCCGGTGTTGGATCAAATCGTTTTAATGATCGAGCGCGACCCTGATATTGCCCAAACTAAAAAGATCGATTGGGGTTTTCTGATCAACGGTATATATGGTGCTGACTACAGGTATACCACAGCCAAAGGTTATTTCAGTAATCAGTTACTTCAGCACAACCATATTTACGGCTGGGATCCTACGCAGATATATGGATTACTGTATGTGCCGCAGGTAGCCCAGGGCATGCTGGTAAAGGTTGGTCGTTTTATATCCCCTTCAGATATCGAAGCTCAATGGGCACCGCAAAACTATATGTATTCGCACTCGCTGATGTTTACTGTTGACCCTTATACCTATACCGGTGTAAATATTACCATACGCGTGCATCCTCAATTTCAGTTTGAGCTGGGGATTCATGGCGGCAATGATATGGCCATCTGGAGTAACTCAGCACAGCCCAATGGCTCTTTTATGATGAGATGGGTTGCCAAAGACAATAAGGAATCCGTTTATGGCGGATTAGCCTCAATAGGCAGCGGACAATTCAAGAATGCCCATGATGACCTGCAGCAACTGGTGTTTGTTTGGGGCCATAAGTTTAACGAACGGTTCCATATGATGACGGAGGCCTACTATATCTGGCAGTTTAATGCAGCTTTGGGAGGCACAGCCATTTTCGGGCCTGCAATTTACGGGCAAGGCGGTGGTGAAGGACCCATTATACCCGGCAGATCTGAGGCTATTGGCCTGGTGAACTATTTCCAGATATTCTGCGGACCTAAAGATTACGTTTCGGTAAGGAATGATGCATTGGACGATGTGCAGGGGCAAAGAACGGGCTTTGCAACATGGTTTACCAGCCATACTATTGCATGGTCGCACCACTTTACTGATTTTGTATTATTAAGACCAGAGGTAAGATATGACCATGCATGGAATAAAGACGGTATTACGCCCTATGACAACGGTACAAAGAAAGCTCAGTTTACAGCAGCAGTAGACCTATGCATCAGCTTTTAAAAACGAATTGGGAAATAGGATTTTCATTAACATAAAACTAAACATCGCGAGCAATCGGATTTGGATAAAGGTTAAAATTGAAATAACTTACTGATGGATGCTATTCATAAATGAGTAAAATATGCTAAGGTCATTTTTAATATTTCTTTTTACCGGCTTGTTTGAAATTGGTGGTGGTTATCTGGTTTGGATATGGCTGAGAAATGATAAGCCAATCTTTTATGGAATTGCAGGGGCCGCCATGCTGGCTTTATACGGTGGCGTAGCCACCTTACAACCTGCAGGGTTTGGAAGAACATATGCGGCCTATGGCGGTTTATTCATTTTCCTGGCGCTTATTTGGGCCTGGCTGGTAGATGGTGTAGTACCCGACAGATATGATTTTATAGGAGCATTGGTAGCAATTGCAGGAGCATGCATTATTTTCTTCTCTCCCCGAAAAACGTTTAGCTAAAAAAGGAATTCAATATGCCGGAATTAGAAAGAAATGCGGAAC
>CAIWHI010000722.1 GCA_903912435.1 uncultured Bacteroidota bacterium
ATGATGGCCCAATTGATAGGTGCGGCACCACGGTATTGCGGCAATAATGACCCGTGTACGTTAATAGTACCCATTGGGGGCATATTCCAAACCACCTCGGGCATCATCCTAAAGGCCACCACCACCTGTAGGTCGGCATTAAGGTTTTTAAGTACTTCCAAAAATGCTGGGGACTTCATTTTTTCGGGCTGGAGTACTGCCATCCCTTTTGACAATGCATATTGTTTCACAGCACTCTCACTAAGTTGCATACCACGGCCGGAAGGTTTATCGGGTGCTGTAACTACAGCCACTATTTTGGCACCTGCTTCTACCAATGCATTGAGTGATGCAACAGCAAAATCGGGGGTACCAAAGAATACAATACGTAATTGTTCGAAGGATTTCATCAGTATTGCAAAACTAAGATAATTAGCTTTACTATGACCGAAACAGATGAGTGGATTTGGTAAGAATAGTATAAAATGCGAGTATTACCCTAGCCTCGAGCTATCTTTTACCCTATAATTTTGCCACTACCCATGCAACTCTTATAGGCACCGGGGGTAATGCCTTCTACCTTTTTGAAGAGCCTTACAAAGTAGTTGAGGTCGCTAAAACCGCAGTAGGAGCCTATCTGGGATATATTGTATTTGTCCTCTGCTAGTAGTTGCTTGGCTAGTTTTATGCGTTCATTATTAATATAGTCTACCGGGGTTATGCCAAACTGCTCCTTGAACCACTTAAAGAATGCATTACGGCTCAGGTATGCCTTTCGGCAAACATCATTGATGAGGATTTTGCTGGTTAGGTGCTCATGTATATAATGGAGTACAAATTCCAACCTGCCTTTATTACTTTGCAAACTAACATCTGTTTTTATTTGCTCCAGGTGCTGGCTTTGCACCAACCTTATCAATAGTTCTTTTAGGTTCAGGTCGGCAAAGATATTTTTAGCCTTATCGTTGCTGCTGCATACACGCATCAGCTTATTAATAAGGTCTGTTACCTCGGTATCGTTTTCGAAATGGTATTTGTTGAATTGCAACTTCCAGTCATGGCTTTCTGTCTGGTGGCTATTGTAATACTCGTTAAGATAGCTCAAAGTAGCATTAATGTACTTGGCATCTACTGCAAGTGCTATACACTGCGACGGACTATCCATTTTGGCCTCGGGAAAATCGATTACCATGGTTTCGTTGGCAGGAACTATCACAGTTTCACCTGGCAGATAGTCGAATGCAGGCTTATTGAGGAGGTGCATCACCTTCTTGCCCCTTACCATACTGGTAATCACAAAATCGTTGAAAGTAAGCGGCACCCTATAGGTCTGCTCATAAGACTCAAAAACATTGAGTTCACAATTATCCAGATTGAAAATGCGTCTGTTCTCCACCAGCGTCTTTAGATGCCGGGGATTAGTCAGGTCAATCTTGTTTAATTGATATTTCACAGACATAACAATTACATAATAAAGGTACAATTTATAAACTAAGAATTAAGCCATCAAATAAAAGGTACAATTGTGCTATTAATTATGACGATTTTCCTAACTATCAGTGGCTATACGTAGTGATATTTACATATTCATTCACAAAAAAATCTGATAGCATATGAGTAATGCACAAAGTAATCTTGCAGCATGGCCAAAATTCAAAGACCGTTACGACCATTATATCAATGGCACATGGGTAAAACCTTCAGGCGGTGAATATTTCGACAATATCTCTCCTATTGATGGTAAGGTATTTACACAAGCTGCACGTGGCAATGCACAGGATATAGAACTGGCTATGGATGCTGCATGGACTGCATTCGCAACATGGAGCAAAAGTGCGGCATCAACACGTAGCAATATCCTACTTAAAATAGCACAGCGTATTGAAGATAATCTGGAATACCTGGCAACTGTAGAAACTATTGATAATGGTAAAGCAATTCGTGAAACCCGCGCAGCTGACCTTCCATTGACCATTGACCATTTCCGTTACTTTGCAGGTGTTATCCGTGCTGAAGAAGGCACTATCAGTGAGCATGACGAAACTACTGTAAGTATACAGCTACACGAGCCAATTGGTGTTGTTGGACAAATCATCCCATGGAATTTCCCATTGCTGATGGCTGCCTGGAAAATAGCACCAGCCCTTGCAGCAGGTTGCTGCGTGATAGTAAAACCAGCAGAACAAACACCTACCAGCCTGATTGTATTGATGGAACTGATAGGCGATTTGATACCAGCAGGTGTGCTCAATGTGGTAACCGGTTTTGGTATTGAAGCAGGTAAACCATTGGCACAAAACCCAAGGGTAAGCAAGGTGGCATTTACTGGTGAAACTACTACAGGCCGTTTAATCATGCAGTATGCTTCTGAAAACCTGATTCCTGTAACAATGGAACTAGGTGGTAAGAGCCCTAATATTTTCTTCAAATCGGTAGCGGATGCTGATGATGATTTCTTTGATAAGGCTGTAGAAGGTGCGGTAATGTTTGCCCTGAACCAGGGTGAAGTATGTACCTGCCCTAGCCGTATCCTGGTGCATGAAGACATCTATGATGTATTTATGAAGAAAGTAGTAGAGCGCACCAAGGCTATTAAAATGGGTAATCCATTGGATGGTAGTGTAATGATGGGTGCACAGGCTAGTGAAGACCAATACAATAAAATACTTAGCTACCTTGATATTGGGGTGCAGGAAGGTGCAGAAGTGCTTTGCGGTGGTGCTGCATATGTGAATGAAGGCGTTGAAACCGGTTATTACATACAGCCAACTATCTTTAAGGGACATAATAAAATGAGGGTTTTCCAGGAAGAAATCTTTGGCCCGGTAACCTCAGTTACTACCTTTAAGACTA